>JAGTQA010000007.1 GCA_018396975.1 Candidatus Bathyarchaeota archaeon
AGCCATCTTAACGCTCTCTAGGCTTAATCCATTTATCACAATCTCATAAATCGTGTTTACGCCCTCTGGAACCTGACTATCTGAAACCACGCCCCTCAGCTTAGGGCAGTATGGGTGGTTTGTTGATGCTGGGAGCTTATATTTTAGTGAGCCAACCTTTGAGCCTGAACGGCATACTCCACCCGGGAAGGGTAGTATAACCTCCCTAACGTTTTTACGTATTGCCTCAACAGCTAATTCTGCGGCTGCCAGCCCGGATTTTAGGTCTTTAGCCATTATAAAGAAGTTTCCGCCCGCAACACCCTTCTTAACGCCGAAGCTGCTCTCAACTATGAATTCGCCCTCCATGACTGGTATGCGCCAAACCTTCCGCCCATACATCTCATCAAACTTCTGGAAGCCGTCGCCGAAGAATCTTAGGCTCCTACCAACCTTAAGCTTCCTAGCGGTTCCCTCTAGGGCGTTGAATGCTGCTGTTGTTGGGCATGTCATTACGCATTGGCCTATTCGGGCTATCATCTGCCTCTTAAGATCGCCTCTCGTGCGGTGATAGATTTGTATTAGGACGCCGACACGTCCATCCGGTGTTTCACTGGCTGGAACCAGCCGCTCTATTCCAGCCTCTGCTGGTGAGCCAATTATTGAGGATGCGAAGCCGGTTGCAGCCTCAGCCGCTGTTAGAGCCCACTTCTCATTCTCAGCGGTTATCAGAACCCTACTAGCCCACATCTCAAACATCTCTGCAAAAGTATCTTCAATCTCAACATCATGGTAAATGAGGTGTTTCATCCAGCAACACCAGATCTAAACCTATTTAAGTTTAAGGATCATTTATGGAGCACTTGCTTAAGATTGTTTTGGAGAGACATATATAATGTTTTTAAGGTAGAGAATTCACTATTGCATTAATTGCTGGGGAGCGGAAGGTCGATTATGGATTTCACACTAATCACTGGCAGAACAATCGATCAGGGCTGCACTAAGGAGCATGCCAAGCTATCTGATGAATACTTATTAAATGTCGCGGTCTGTGAGATGAACCCCGAGGACATGAAGAGGCTGAATGTGAGGGATGGAGATAATGTCAAGATTATGACCGATGTTGGCTCCGTTATTGTTAAGGCTAAGAGATCTCGTAGGATAAGGAGGCCGGGCATAATATTTGTCCCATTCGGCCCATGGATAAATGCCATACTGCCATCTGAGACCGAGGGAACAGGCATGCCGCCGCTTAAGGGCTTTAGGGTTAGGGTTGAACCCACTGATGAGCCGGTCTCGGACATAAGAAGTCTCCTACTCAAAAATTATGGGGTTAAGGGCTGACTTGTTGGGGGTGGAGGTATGCAGGTGGTTGAGGGTGTTGTTTGCCCATTCTGCGGCTGCTGCTGCGATGACCTAGAAGTTATTGTTGAGGGTAATAGTATTTTTGATGTTAGGAATGCCTGCGCCCTAGGAGCCTCGAAATTCATAGGTTATGGTAAACATAGGAATACTAGGCCTTTAGTTAGGAAGAATGGTGAGCTTGTTGAGGCATCTTTAGATGAGGCAATAGAGCGATGCGCCGAAATACTTGCTAATGCCTCATACCCGCTACTTTATGGATGGAGTAACACGAGCTGTGAGGCTATAAGGGTTGGTTTGGAGCTGGCTGAGGAGGTTGGGGGAGTAATAGATAATACTACAACCGTATGCCATGGCCCCTCAATACTAGCTATTCAGGAGGTTGGCATACCCGGATGCACACTTGGGCAGATAAGGCATAGGGCTGACCTAATCATATATTGGGGCAGCAACCCATGGAGCGCCCACCCACGCCACATAGAACGCTACACGGCGCTATCTGAGGGGAGATTTCAGAGGGCTGCATGGAAACGCTACCTATCGAGGTTAATCCTAGAATCAGCTAGGAAGAAGCGGTATAGGGCCGCGAGCCTAGTCTTTAAGGGTGGCGCCGCACTATTAGAGGCCGCTGAGAAGGAAGAGATATGGATGCTTCCCCCTCCTGGAGAGAGGAAACTTGTGGTTGTGGACGTCCAGAGGACTAGGACCGCTGACCTAGCCGACATATTTATTAGGGTTGAGCCTGGCGGAGACTACGATGTTCTCCAGGCTTTACGGGCCCTAATCCGCGATGAGGAGCTGGATGTTGATGAAGTTGCCGGCGTGCCAATTGAGAGACTCGAGGCTCTGGCCGACCTAATGGTCAACGCGAGGTTTGGCATACTCTTCTTCGGTTTGGGCCTAACAATGAGCGTTGGTAGATCTAGGAATATTGAGGCGGCGATAAAACTCACTAGGGACTTAAATAGATATACCAAGTTCCTCATCATGCCCATGAGGGGACACTTTAATGTGACGGGAGCCAATATCGTCTTCACTTGGCAGACTGGCTACCCATACGCAGTCGACTTCTCACATGGATACCCAAGATATAATCCGGGCGAGACATCGGCCATAGACATCCTTACTAGGGGTGATGCTGATGCAACCCTAGTCGTAGCCTCTGATCCAGTATCAAGCTTTCCGAGGAGGGCTGTGGAAAACCTCGTTAGGAACCCGCTAATAGTTATAGATCCGGTTCTCACACCAACAGCGCTAATGGCCGATGTCGTGATCCCAACGGCATTTGTTGGCATAGAGGCTGAGGGGACAACTTATAGGATGGATCATGTTCCATTACCCCTTAAGAGGGTTGTTGAGCCCCCACCCGGCTGCCTCCCCGATGAGGAAATATTGCGAATGATATTGAAGAGGGTTCAGGAGATTAGAGGGTGAGCGCCTCAGCCCAGAGACCAGGCGGAGGCTCTCATGTCTGAGTAGGGCTGCGGCTCTTCCAACAACCTTCGCGCATATAGATCTATATGATATGCTAAGAGTCATGTCTGAATAGTTGGCCTACTTTGTTACGCCTAGAAATCTGAGAGCATTTTTACCCATTATTTTGCTTATGACTTCATCGGAGACACCTATGAGATGCTTAAGTATAGTTATGTCTCTTTCGATATGCTGCCTTCCTACATCCATATTATTGGCAATGCAATCGGTACCGAAGAGCATATAATCCTCGGCTCCATATGCTATAAGCTTCTGAAGTGTTTCTTTACGGTAAATTAGCGGCGTTCCAGGCGTTATATCTATAAACATTTGTATTTCATTAGCGCCCTCTATTTCTCCTAAGGCTGCCCTAAACCTACCCCATAAAGCGATAGATTCATCTACCCACGGCCAACTTACATGTGCTAGAGCAAACCTTAAACTTGGAAAGCTCAGCAAAACCTCATAGTTTACTGGTCTACAGAATCTTGATGAATCCTTAAAGCCGAAGAGAATGCCTGAGTGAAAAATTATTGGAATTTTAAGGGCTTCAGCCTTCTTATAAATTGGATACATAAACTCATCGTAAGGATACCAGTGATCAGGAATCATCTTGACGCCTTTTATCTCTTCAGAAGTTACAGCCCACTCTAAGATTTTATCGGCATCTTTGAGCCTGGGTTCAAGCCAAGCAAAAGCCACTATCCTATCTGGCGCCTCCCTTTGAAGAGATGCAACAAATTTAATGGCCTCTTTTTGTCTCTCAACACTAACGCCGGAACAGCTAAACTCCATATGACGTGTTACACCAGCTGAAGCTTTTGGGATAATTCTTCCATAGCTATGAGCTGGGTATGGTGAGAAAATTATAGCCATATTTATTCCTGCGGCATCAAGACCTTTGAGAATATCATTTGCGGATTCCGTCCCCAGACTATGAACATGGCAGTCAATCACAAACATACTTACATCATCATCCAAAATGAATATTTAATAGCGCAAAGTAATTAAAAATTTACTAAAAGCCGACAAGAGCCCTTAATGAATTAAGAGGGAAAAGTTACATGTGTCTATCAATGACCAAAATCCTCAGCATAAATTCTCCAACTAAAAATATTATTATGGCTCCGCCTCTAAAGATTCTTTTAGAGGTTCAGTCTTATGCCGCAGCTAGTCGAGATCTCTCAGATACTTTCCGGAAAATATGTTGGTGAGGAAGTTACCGTTAGGGGCTGGCTCCATAATAGGCGCTCAAGCGGCGGGATACACTTCCTAATGGTTAGGGATGGAACAGGCGTCATCCAGTGCACGATGAAGAAGGATAGGGTTAGCGCCGAAACATTTGAGGTTGCAAAGAAGATCACTATGGAATCAACGATTGAGTTAACTGGGGTTGTTAGGGAAGATAATAGGGCTCCGGGCGGATATGAAATACAAACATCAGACCTAAGAGTTATTTATAGGGCTGAGGAAGGCTTCCCAATAGCGAAGAAGTATCATGGACCGGACTTTCTGCTGGATAATAGGCATTTGTGGATTAGGAGCCAGAAGATGCAGAGGATCCTCCGGATAAGGGCCAGGTTTCTTAAGGCCGCTAGGGAGTGGCTTGACCAAAACGGCTTCACGGAATTTCATGCCCCAACACTCATAACCGCGGCATGCGAGGGCGGAGCAACCCTATTCAGCGTAAAATACTTTGATAGGGAGGCCTACCTAACGCAGAGCTGGCAGCTTTATGCCGAGGCGGCAATAGCGAGCCTAGGGAAAATCTACACAATCGCCCCATCCTTTAGGGCTGAAAAGTCTAGGACCAGACGCCACCTAACAGAATTCTGGCATCTAGAGGTTGAGGTCCCATGGTGCGACTTGGAGGGTATAATGAGGATTGAGGAGGAGATGCTAACCTATATACTCCACAGATTAGTTGAGGATCCTATAGCCGCTAGGGATCTTGGGGCACTCGGTAGACCGCCAAAAGATCTATTGAGAATTGAGCCGCCCTTCCCAAGGATCACATACGATGAGGTCGTAAAAATACTTAATGATGACGGGATAAGGTTTGAGTGGGGTAACGATTTAGGCTGGGTTGAGGAGAAACATTTGACCTTAAAGTTCGATAAGCCATTCTTCGTAACCCACTATCCTAGGTCAGCTAAGGCATTCTATCACAAGCCGGACCCGAAGAGGCCCGAAGTAACATTATCAGCCGACCTACTCGCGCCGGAGGGATATGGGGAGATAACCGGCGGCGGACAGAGAATAGAGGATCTCAATGAATTACTGGAGAGGATAAAGGAGAATAATTTGAACCCCGAAGACTACAAGTGGTATATTGATTTAAGACGTTATGGGACCGTGCCCCACTCAGGCTTTGGGCTGGGGGTTGAGCGGACAATAGCGTGGATATGCAAGCTAAGCCACATAAGAGATGCCATAGCATTCCCAAGACTAATAAATAGGGTCTACCCATAAAATGTAGATGCAATAGTGATAATACAGCCACCTATCTCTGAGTTTCGCGGTTTCTGAGCATGAATTCTATTGGCTCACGCGCCCTCGAGACTATTTTCTGAGGGAGCCTAACCTCATACTTTTCATCCCTTAGGCATAGATAAACCTTCTCAAGCGTATGAAGCCTCATATTCACACATATAGCCTCCTCATAGGCTGGTATGAAGGTTGCATCCCTCCTATCCCTCCTTAGCCTATGCAATAGCCCTATCTCGGTTGCAACGATAAACTTATCCGCCCTAGACGTCAGCGCCTCCCTATACATCCTAGATGTGCTACCAATAAAGTCTGCAACCTCCCAGATCTCTGGGTCGCATTCTGGATGGACCATGACCTCAGCGTCCGGGTAGCTCTGCTTTAGGAGCATAATGCTGTCCCTATCAAATAGCTTGTGAACTGGACAGAAACCATATTGGGGTATCGGCACCACCTTCTTATCAGATTTTTTCTGCGCATATTTCGCTAGGTTTGCATCGGGCCCGAAAAGAACCATCTCAGAGTCCATTCGATTCACGATCTCAGGGGCATTGGCCGATGTGCACACGGCATCACAGTAGGCCTTCGCCTCCGCTAGGCTATTTATATATAGAACTATCTTCGCCCCCGGATACTTGCGCCTATAAAGCCTAACCAAATCTGCGGGCAGCATCGAGGCCATTGGGCAGAGCGCATTAGTATCCGGTATGAGAACCCTCTTGTCGGGGTTCAGGATGGCGGCGGTCTCAGCCATAAAATTGACTCCGCAGAAAACTATGATTTCTGCATTCGTCTCCATGGCGCAGAGGGATAGCTCCAGACTGTCGCCTACAAAGTCCGCTATATCCTGAACCTCTGGACGCTGGTAATTATGCGCTAATATAACCGCCTTCTTCTCCCGCTTTAACCTCTGAATCCTCTCTAATAAGTCTGATCGGCTAGTCGTATTCCTCTCCTCGCCCCTAAATCTTACAGAAAAGGGAACTATCAATCTTAAATCCTTTACTCTATAAATTCAGAAGATAGGTAGGAGTATTCCCTCCTAAACCTAAAAATTTCAGTAGACGGCTGCAAAAATAGATTTCTGGCATAATATTGAAGAATGTTTATATCGCTCATAATCGTTTTTCTATGAATCCAGCAAGTGTAAAGAATCCGAATATTCAAGGGGAAGCCTATTTGAGTGAGGGTCTTCTCTTCGCAATCCTCACCTTAGCTTTCTGGTTAGCGGTCTATGTTTTAGGTAGAATTCTACCTTTAGAGAAGCATGGGCTTATCGTGAAGCCGCTCTTCATCAGATATGATTCTGAGGGGTTTAAGAGTCTCCTATATAAATGCTCTGGTAAATGGAGGGCGCTCTGGAAAGTCTTCTCCCACATAAGTGTCCTCCTAGGCCTCGGCCTAATGATCTTCGCCCTAATATTCCTCTCCAGAAACCTTCTGGAGCTCCTCCTTGTAAGTGGAAGGGAAATTGCTGTTGTACCCATAGTGCCCGGATTAACGCTAAGCCTATATTGGCTACCATATTTTTTAATAGCGGTTTTGATAGCGGTTTTCACTCATGAGTCGGCTCATGGGATTCTGGCACTAACCGAGGGCGCTGGTGTAAAATCCGCTGGCGCCCTAATATTAGCAGTCTTCTTCGGAGGCTTCGTTGAGATAGATGAGGCGGAGATTAGTAGGCTATCATACACTTCCAGAATGAGAATCTTCTCGGCGGGCTCAGCCTCAAATATTTTAGGCGGGCTACTAGTCCTCCTCCTAACCTCAGCACTCTTCACTCAAACCCCCTCCGGCATAGTTATCCTCGAAGTCCTAGAGGGTGGGCCGCTTGATAGTGTGGGAATTGGTAGATGGACCGTGATATATGCCATAAACGGCACAACAATAAATACGCACCAAGACCTATCAAATTTCATGTTGAGAGTTAAGCCCGGCGATAGGCTTATATTATCAACGAGCCTTGGAGAGAGGGTGGTGACCGCTGCACCAAATCCTAATGATGCGGATAGGGCGATTATTGGAATAATCTCACCATCACTACTCTACTACCCAAGTAGGCTGGGATTGGGCTTCTTCTGGGACACCCAGTTATATCTCGTCCTAAACTGGCTCTTCCTAGTGCTCGTTAATGTCGCAATATTCAATATGCTTCCAATTCCACTACTTGATGGCGACAGATTCCTCCAGTGCCTTTTAAATAGGCTCTCGGCTAAGGGAGACCTCATAAAAAAGTTTTTCAATATCCTCTCAATATTTCTGATTGCCGCCAACATTACCCTAAGCCTAAGAGCATAATTAATGGTTCTCTTGAAATGAAAAGGGAAAGGTGATCATGGTTAAGTGCACGATATGTGGAGTTAGGGAAGCATTCTTCGCCAGATTATACTCAGGCGAGAGACTCTGCGTTAAATGTTTTATCGAGTCGATAGAGAATAAGGTTAGGGCAACCATAGCCAAACATAAGATGTTTGAGTTTAATGATAGGATAGCGGTTGCCGTGTCGGGTGGAAAAGATAGTCTCAGCCTACTCCACATACTGGCGAGGATCGAGAGGGATTTTCCAAGAGCCTCACTCTGCGCTATAACTGTAGATGAGGGCATAGAGGGTTATAGGGATGAGGCGGTGGAGATAGCCTCAGAGAACTGTAGGGGGCTCGGTGTAGAACATCACATATTGTCGTTTAAGGATCTATATGGGTATTCCCTAGACGAGATTGTCGAGCGAATAAGGCGGTGTAGAAGCGGATTAACACCATGCTCATACTGCGGTGTTCTGAGGAGGAGGGCTATAAATCTGCTGGCGAGGAAGATCGGGGCAACCAAAATAGCCACAGCACATAATCTAGACGATGAAATACAAACCTTCATCCTCAACATAGTTCATGGAGACCCCCTGAGGGTCGCCAGAACAGGACCGACCTTCGATGAGGAGGAGCCGGGACTCATCCCTAGGGTTAAGCCGCTCTGTGAGGTTCTAGAGAAGGAGATAACATTATACGCTTATCTTAGGGGGATAAGGTTCCAGGAGAACCCCTGCCCATACGCTGGTGAGGCGCTGAGGAACGACGTGCGGAATATGCTAAATAGGCTTGAGGAGAAGCATCCTGGAACAAAATATACGGTGTACAGGTCTGCTGAGAGAATCCGGGAAATGATTAGAGGCAGTATCCCTAGGATCACGTTGAATCAATGCAGGATATGTGGGGAGCCAACGGTTGGCGAAATATGCCAAGTATGCCAACTACTACAGAAAATATAGTATGGCGAGGCTAGTGGACGGTGGGTCACTAGGGCTCGACGTGCAGAATCCGCTAACCCAAACCAGCCCACCACTCATACCCGCACCCCTCTGAGCGCTGAACGTCCAGGCTTAGGTTGCTCCCTCCCGGGCCTGGCCAGGTTCGCCTGGCAAACACGGTTACACCCCTCCTACGAGGGGTGCTCCGTGACCGCCAGCCCCAGAGGACAGATACTCATCGCTTAGAGCTGGCTGGGTCGGCGGCCTTACACGCCTCACCCTAGCTCTCGGCCCGCCGTATAGGGGGTTTGCGGTCGAGGCCTTCTGCCTCTCAGGGGACCCCTAGCCCCCCGCCTAAGACCCACCGTCCAAAATGAATTTTGTTTTTTGATGCTAATAAACTCTTTGTGGCTTTATACTGCCTTTACCGCCTCCATTAGGATTGGCATTAGCATTGTTCCCCTCTCTAGGATTCCTAGGCTTCCGCGCCTACAATCCCTCTCAGAAAATCTTTCTATACCGTCGCTTTTTATCTTGCCTCCTGAGATTAGGATTGGGACTGGGTCGTCGCTGTGCGCCTTGAGGTTGCATGGTGTTGAGTGATCCGCCGTCACACATATGACTGTGTCATCTAGGCTTATTTTTGGCAGTATACTCCCAAAAAAGTATTTGTCAATTATAGCTATGGTCTCGGCCTTAAGCATAAAGTTTCCATCATGCCCGGGCTCATCGGGCCCCTTAATATGGATGTAGAAGCAGTCAAAGCTACCTAACACGCTCAGTAGCCTCTCAGCCCTAACTAGGCAGTCGCGCATCAAATCGCCGGATGGCGGCGGAAGATCTATTAGGCTCATTCCGGCGAGCCTAGCGATTCCCCTTTCAACGGGCATATCCGCTAGGCATGCGAATCTAACACCATACTTCTCGCCTATATTGAAGAATTTGGGCAGTGAGTCTCCGGCATCCCGAGTAAGTATTACATTAGCCTTAAGCTTCCCCTCAGCCTCACGCCTCCTATTCACCTCATGCTCCTCTAGGATCCTATGGCTTTTCCAAATGAACTCATTTACTAGGGCCGCTGAGACTCTGGCAGCCTCATTATCCTCGAGTGGGACGCAGTCTTCCAGTATCATGTGGGCGGCTGTCTTCGCAACCCCTAAACCCGCAACTCTCTCATATGCTGGATCGGTATTGGAGATCTTTCCGGATAATGGGCCCCCTCTGCTCCTTATCACTAGGACGCCCCTATGGCCAATAGTGTTTTTAAACTCGAACTCGGCTGGGTAAGACTCTAGCCTAACTAGGCTGTTAACTGCCTCAGCGAGCATAGCCGCCTCCTCAGTGGTCAAGTTCCTTCCAACTCTACGATCAATTATGCGCCTACTAGGACCTAATGTTGCGAAGTTGCATCTTAACGCTAAGTCGCCGTTTCGCATGCTTAGGCCTGCGCCGTATGCTTCAAGCGGGCCCCTGCCAACATGATACTTGTATGGGTCGTAGCCTAAAATCGATATGACTGCCACATCGCTCTCGGGTGCAATGCCCCGCCCAACAGTGTACATGAGCCCAAGCCTGCCCTTACTGGCTAGGAGATCCATGTTTGGTGTCTCAGCATACTCCAGTGGTGTCTTACCATCCAGCTCCCTTATTGGGAGATCACCCATCCCATCAATAACAACATATATCAGCTTCAACTCCACCAACTCCAACTATAAACTTCATAAGGAGAGACTGATGCTATTAAATCTTTTAAGTTTTAAGTGTTGGGAAGCGAGATTATTTTCTGGAGAGTATGGTGATGAAGCTTAGGGTTAAGCCGCTGGATTTGGAGGCTGGCGGAAAATTCATAGTTGTCCTAAATCGGGATGACGCTGAAGATTTAGGTGCCTCAGCGCTGAGCCGAGTTAAAGTATCCGCAGCCGGCAGGGAGCTTACCGCAATAGTTAATGTTGCTATTGAGAGTATTGGGAGGGGCTATATTGGCGTTTACAACGAGGTTAAAAAATATCTTAACTTGAGAGAGGGGGATACTGTTGATGTTGAAGCAGCCCATTTCCCACTCTCAGTCTACTATATAAGGAATAAGTTGAGTGGGCGGAAGCTCGCTTACGAGGAGATATTTGAGATAGTTAGGGATGTTGTCAGCGGGAACCTGAGTGAGATTGAGATTGCGGCGTTTATAACAGCCCTTCACACTTTTGGGCTCGATCTGGATGAGGCGACAAGCCTATCCATGGCTATGGTTGAGACGGGGAATAAGCTCGACCTTAAGAAGCCCCTAATAGTTGATAAGCACTCTATAGGCGGTGTTCCGGGAGACAAAACCACGCTCCTAGTTGTCCCAATAATTGCCGCGTCCGGCCTAACAATACCCAAATCCTCATCTAGGTCTATTACTTCAGCTGCCGGAACGGCCGATAGGGCTGAGGTTCTCATGCCAGTCACATTGGACATAGAGGAGATGCGGGAGGTTGTTGAGAAGACTAATGGCTGCATTGTTTGGGGTGGGGCGCTGGATCTGGCACCTGCAGACGACATATTTATTAGGGTTGAGCATCCCCTCTCCATAGATCCACTCCTCCTACCATCAATAATGAGCAAGAAGAAGGCTGTCGGCGCAAACCTCCTAGTGATCGACATACCTACTGGGAGGGGGACAAAAATAAAAACCATTGGCGAGGCAGATCTACTAGCAAAGGATTTTATAGAACTTGGGCGGAGACTGGGAATAAAAGTCCAGTGCGCCGTCACATATGGTGAGCAGCCGGTTGGCTATGCCGTTGGCCCAGCACTCGAGGCAATGGAGGCGTTAAATACTATAATGGGTAAAAGCCAAGCCTATGACTTAATAGATAAGGCCACCCACATAGCTGGCATACTCCTAGAGATGAGTGGAAGGGTTAATGGGGGAGGGGATAAAATAGCTATGGAAATATTGAGGTCTGGAAAGGCCGAAAGGAAGCTCCGCGAGATCATTGCTGCTCAGGGTGGGGATCCAAACATTAAGCCGGACGATATAGCCCTAGGCTCGGAGAGATTTACTGTCTGCTCAAAGAGGGATGGTGTAATCCTATGGATAGATAATGCCTCGATCGTTGAGGCGGCTAGGCTTGCGGGAGCACCTAAAGATAAGGGTGCCGGGATTCTATTGCATAAGAAGATTGGTGATAAGGTCTCTGAGGGTGAATCTTTGGTAACAATATTTGCTGAGAGGGGCAGTAAGCTTGAGAGGGCGATAAGCATCTTCGAGGAGTTTCCAGCCATAGGGGTTGGCGATAGGATGGAGATGCTGATTCATGAGATTAGGGAGAGACCGGTGGCGAAGAAGACATTTATATTGGAACGATAAGAATATGGGCTCTCCTAGCAGCGCCTAGAGACCTGGGGCAAACTGGAATTAAAGTATAAATATTCCCTCAATTATTCTCTTGGATTTGTTTACTGGGGCTGAGAGATATGGAGGAGTTCTTTAGGGTGGCCCTTGAGCTCATTGAGGCTAGTGAGAGGCACGAGGTCTACCGTGGTGAGGAGTGCATAAATTTAATAGCCAGTGAGGGTTTAAAGTCTCCGGCCGTTAGGGAGATGCTTAGTCTAACAATGGATCTTGAGAGTAGGTATGCTGAGGGCGAGAACGATCTTAGGGGGCATGTCAAGAAGCGATATTATCAGGGACAGAAGTATATATCTGTTATAGAGGACTGCACAACAGAACTAATGAAGATGCTGTTTAAATGTAGTTGGGCGGATGTCCGATTAGTCTCCGGGACTCATGCGAACCTAGCGACCTTTAAGGGTTTATCAATGGCAACCAAGAGTAGGAAGATGGTTGTTGCACCACTAAGTGCGGGAGCCCACATATCACATGACTATACTGGCCTAGCCGGGATGGTTCTGGGTTTAGAGAATATAGAGCACGCATATGATGTTGAGAGGATGAATATAGATCCCGATAGGTCGGCTCAAATCATTAGGGCCGCTAAACCGGGCATAGTGACCTTCGGAGGAAGCCTATTCCTATTTCCACATCCAGTCAAGGAGCTTAGTGAGGTTGCCCATGAAGTTGGCGCATACATAGTTTATGATGCAGCTCATGTGTTGGGGCTGATAGCTGGTGGCGCTTTCCAGGATCCGCTTAGGGAGGGTGCGGACTTCATGACTGCATCAACACATAAGACTTTTCCGGGGCCTCAGGGGGGTGTGGTCCTAGCGGATCTAAAAGATGAGCGGATGGAGAAAGCCATAAAGAGCGTTCAATACGCAATATTCCCACTCAGCACATCGAACACGCATCTCGGTAGGTTGCCAGCAACTGGCATAGCGGCGCTAGAACTCAAGATTTACGGCGAGGCGTTGGCTAAGCAGACTGTTAGGAACGCTCAGACCGCCGGGCAGTATCTCTATGAGAACGGCCTTAAGGTCTTGGGTGAACGCTATGGCTTCACAATGTCACATCAGCTAGCAGTTGACGTCCGAGAATATGGTGGGGGGAAGAGGGTTTCCGAGGCCCTTGAGGAAGCAAACATAATATTAAATAGGAATCTTCTGCCATACGATGACCAGAATAACCGTGAGAACCCCTCAGGCATAAGAATAGGCTTTCAGGATGTGACTAGGAGGGGCTTCTATGAGAGCGACATAAAATATCTATGCGACCTAATGCTGGACGTAATTAAGGGAAGACGGAAACCAGAAGAGGTTAGAAAAGACGTAATAGCCCTAAGAAGAGAGCACAGCGAGATCAAGTACGGCTTCCAAAGCATAAAAGAAGCCATAGAACATCTGCAAAAAAGCCTAAAAGGAATATGACGGTGGGAGAGAGGGGAGGGCTAGTCGAAAAGATAGGGAGGTATCATCTTTAATCATCATCCCCTAAAAATATTTGCAGAGAGCCTTAGAGGAGTTTGGCGGGGGACTGCTTAGGCTCAAATAATCTCTCCCACTTTTCTTATACCCCTCATACCCTCCCCCAGCCGATCACCTCCACCCTCTTCTAACCGGTATTTGGTGTGCATAACGTTAATATAGGTTTGAGTAAGAGTTGATGTACTCTGCTTGGTGGGATCTAAATGTCTAGGGTGTCGATTGTTAGAGGCGGAGATATTAGAGCTAGGACGGAGGAAGCCATTCGCAGAGTGGGTGGGATTGGAAGCGTGGTGAAGAGGGGCGATAAAGTCTTTGTTAAGCCTAACCTAGTTGACGGCGCCCCCTTCATAACTGGCGAGGTTACTCAGCTCGAGACCATAGAGGTTCTGATTAAAGAATCATTTGATGCGGGGGCTTCCGAGGTGATCGTCGGCGAAACACCAACCTACAGAAGACCCACCGAGACAATCGAGAAATATCGGAGGCTCGCTGAGGATACTGGGGCAAAATTTCTGGAACTAAACAATTACCCATTTGTTGAGGTGGAGGTTAAAAATCCCCGATTTTTCAGCACGGTTAGATTATCCAAGCCACTCTTAGAGTCGGATGTATTTATTAATGTGCCTACACTGAAAACCCACGCGCAGTATGGTATCACGGTTGCCATAAAAAATATGTATGGGCTTATCCCACCCGAGGATAGAATGTTTTACCATTATACTGGTAGAGTTGAGGAGGCAATTATAGATCTCTGCAAGGTTAAAAGGGCAGACCTAATAGTTGTTGACGGAACATATACAACACTCCATCTGGGCCCTAGGCCGATAGAGGACTTCAGGGAAACCCATCGGCTGGATTTGACAATCGCCGGCTTCGACCCAGTTGCCATAGACGCGATATCAGCGAGAATTTTGGGGGTGGAGCCCTCAACCATAAGATATCTTAGATGGGCTGAGGAAGATGGTCTAGGAATAAGCGATCTAAGCAGTGTGGAGGTGACCGGAATCTCTCTGGAAGAAGCTCGGTTCGGTAAAGCCATAGGAATCGCTGAATACGTCAATAGTAGAATGAATGATTTTAAGATTGCAAATTTTGGGGCATGCACGGGATGCCTCCAGCTAATGATGAATCTAGTCCATTTCCTACGTTTCTCAGGTCTCTCTAAACGCTCCCTGAAACCGAGTAAAATTATTTGTGTAGTAGGACCCAAAGCAAGAGCTGATGAAATAAAGGGGATGCTAGATGAAGGCTGCGTTATCCTCTTATGCGGATACTGTACTGCTCCAACATTCTATAATGGGCTTAAGGGGCATTTCGTTCCAGGATGCCCACCCAGCCCCGAAGAATTACAGCTTAAAATTAAGGAAATCTATGGATTTTAGATTTGCTGGGAGGCTTATTGGCGATTATGGACGAGACACTTGTTTATGTTGGAACATATACTTTTGAGGGCGGTGAGGGAATCTACATATACCATATGGATCCGGATTCCGGCAGACTTAAGAATGTGGGTAAAGTAAAAAACCTGGTTAATCCATCCTTCCTAAAGGTTAATGCTGAGAAACGATCCCTATACGCCGTTAATGAGTTCTCTTCATTTGATAGGGATGGATCCGGCGCCGTAAGCGCCTTCCTAATAGAAGAGGATGGCACCCTAACTTTCCTCAACAGCAGATCCTCTGGGGGTGCTGGACCATGCTACGTGTCCATTGATAGATTAGGCAGATACGTTTTCGTGGCAAATTACGTGGGTGGAAGTATCAGTGTGCTACCTATAAGTGGAGACGGCAGTCTCGAGAAAGCTACGGAAGTCATCAGGCATAAGGGGTCTAGCATAAATCTAATGAGGCAGGAGGCACCGCATCCCCACTCGATCATAATCGACCCACCTAACAAGCACGTTTATGTTCCCGACCTTGGACTTGACAAAATAATGATATATAAGTTTGATTCTAGCTCCGGAAGACTGGAGCCTAGCGACCAACCGTGGGTTGCGACTAAGCCCGGCTCCGGACCGCGCCATATAACATTCCATCCAGGTGGAAAATTCGTGTATGTAATAAACGAGTTAGATTCGACCATAGTGGCATATAAGTATGATGGAGGCCGCTTAGAAGCCCTGCAGACGATATCAGCATTACCAAGCGATTTTAGGGGCGAGAATTACTCGGCGGATATACATGTCCATCCCTCCGGTAAATTCCTATATGGCTCAAACCGCGGCCATGATAGCATAGCAGTCTATAGGGTGGATGAGGAGAGCGGTACGCTTAAATGGATAGGCCATGAGTATACTCGCGGTAGAACTCCGCGAAATTTCGCCATAGACCCCTCAGGAAGATTCCTTCTGGTTGCCAATCAAAGAAGCAACAAAATAGTATCTTTCCTAGTGGATCAGGAAACGGGGGCTCTTAAACCATTAGGGCATGAGGTGCATGTTCCATCTCCGGCATGCGTGGAAATAGCCCCCCTCTAAATTAGTGCCCCTAGGAATAACATTAAACTTTAATTATTTTTCATTTCTATTTAATCCTCAAAATCCTCGATACTAAATTGGGTGGTGAGCATTATGCTTGTTAACAGACCTACTGATGAGGTTCCAGATTGGGAGAATCCGCGTGTTACTGGAATAAATAAGGAGCCTGCGCATGCAACTCTAATGCCATATCCAGATGAGGGGATCGCGCTTAAGTGTGTTCGTGAGAAGTCCCCTTGGTTCATGTCGCTTAATGGCATATGGAAATTTAGGCTATATAATAATCCATACGTTGTTCCCGGAGACTTTTATAGGCCGGAGCACGATGATGGCGACTGGGATAATATAGAGGTTCCGAGCAACTGGCAGATGTTTGGGTATGACAGGCCAATATATGTTAATGTCCGATACCCATTTCAGGCGGATCCACCGCGTGTCCCACGAGACTGGAATCCTACGGGCATCTACCGTAGAAAATTTATCATACCTGAGGAGTGGCTTGATAAACAGATTTTTCTAGTCTTTGATGGCGTTGATTCAGCATTCTATGTCTGGGTTAATGGGCATTTTGTTGGATACAGCCAAGACAGCCGACTGCCGGCCGAGTTTAATATTACACGCTATATTAGGGGTGGTGAGAACATACTGGCAGTTGAGGTTCTACGCTGGAGTGATGGGAGTTACCTTGAGGATCAAGACATGTGGCGCCTCAGCGGAATATTCCGGGATGTATATGTGTATTGTGCACCAAACATACATGTAAGAGACTTCTTCGTCGTAACGCTATTTGACGAGAAATATGAAGATGCAATATTGAGGGTTAAGGCGAAAATAAGGAATTATTCGGAGGTTGAATCTAGCCCGCACATCCTAGAGATTAAATTATTTGATGCGGAGGGACTGCCAATCTTCACCGAGCCAATAATAAGCCATGTTGGAAGGATAAGCCCCAAAAGCGAGGCCGTGGTTGAGGTTGAAAGAAGAGTTATTAGGCCTAGGAAATGGTCTGCTGAAGATCCATACCTATACACTATGCTACTCACACTAAAGGATGATAGTGGAAGAACAGTTGAGGTTGAGAGCTGCCATGTCGGCTTTAGGCAGATTGAAATTAGGAATGGACGCATCCTAGTAAATGGTGTGCCAGTCTATCTTAAGGGCGTTAATAGGCATGAGCATGACGACGTTAGAGGCCATGCCATAACGGTTGAGTCTATGGAGAAAGACATAATCCTAATGAAACGTTTCAACTTTAATGCTGTGAGAACATCGCACTACCCAAACCATCCAGCATGGTATGACTTATGCGATAAATACGGCATATATGTGATCGATGAGGCTAATATTGAATGCCACGGCCTAGTTGGATTCTTAAGGACTATGTGGCAAATTGAGAGGGATTTTGGGAAACCATGGGATAAAATACTGGAGGAAATACGCGAGGAGCTTAAGGGAAAGTCGTGGGAGGAGATCAGAAAGGAATTATCTAAGAGGTTTCCAACTTATGTGGAGCCAGCACATGATCCGGAGTGGCTTCATGCATTCATGGAGCGATTTGTTAGAATGGTTGAGAGGGACAAAAACCATCCATGCGTCATAATATGGTCTCTTGGAAATGAATCCGGATACGGCCCAAACCATGATGCCCTAGCCGGATGGGTTCACGGATACGATCCGACAAGACCAGTTCACTATGAAGGAACAATCCACGCTCCCGGGAAGAAAATCTCCAGAATCGTTGATATAATAAGTATAATGTATCCTACGCTGGAGAGGCTGATAGAGCTGGCTGAGGATCCGGAGGAGGATAGGCCCATAATAATGTGTGAGTATGCACACTCAATGGGAAATAGCACCGGAAACCTAAAGGAGTATTGGGAGGTTATACGCAAGTATAGACGGTTATGTGGAGGCTTCATATGGGATTGGGTTGATCAGGGACTTAAAAAGAGGGCTGAGAATGGGGTTGAGTATTGGGCTTATGGAGGAGACTTTGGGGATGAGCCTAATGATGGGAATTTCTGCATAAATGGTTTGGTCTGGCCCAACCGAGTGCCCCATCCAGCCATGTGGGAGTGCAAAAAGATACAGCAGCCAGTTGAGGCGGAGGCTGTTGACCTCTCTAGGGGCTTGATCCGTATCCTCAATAGATACGACTTCATGGACCTAAGCATACTTGACATTCACTGGGAGCTTACGGAGGATGGGAAAATTATTCAGGAGGGGGTGCTTCCAAAACTTAACACGCCGCCGAATGGAAGCGAGATAGTAACTGTGCCAATTAGGGTTCCGGAGAGGCTTAGGCCGGGGGCAGAATATCATCTAATGATTCGATATAGGCTTTCTAGGGATACCTTATGGGCTGAGAGGGGATATGAGGTCGGCTGGAGCCAGTTTAAGATGCCTTTCAATGTTCCACCGGGACCGGAGGTTAAAGCCACAGATATGCCAGCCCTAAACATTGAGGAGACAGCGGACAAAATAGTGATCTTAGGAGAAAAGTTCAGGCTAACTTTGGATAAGAGGAGGGGGTGCATAAGCTCCCTAATCTATGGCGGGCTTAACTTGATTAGGGATGGGCCGCTCTTAAATGTTTGGCGGGCACCAACAGATAACGATGCCCCAAGACTGGCGCCCCTTTGGCGGAGAGCTGGACTCGACCGCCTAAAACATGTGGTTGAGGACATTAAAGTTGAAAGGATGTTAGATCAAATGGTCCATGTAACTATCAAATCCTCTTTGCGCACGCCGGAAAACGCCGAGAGGTTTACCTGCACATATAACTATAATATTTATGGCAGCGGAGACATCATAGTTAAGGTTGAAGTTAATCCTAAGGAGGGGCTTCCACCACATCTCCCAAGAATAGGACTCCAGCTAACTATCCCAGGAGGCTTTGAGAATGTTACATGGTTCGGTAGAGGCCCACATGAGAACTACTGCGATCGGAAGGAGGGGGCGCCTGTAGGCGTTTACAGCGGCACCGTTGATGAGCAGTATGTACCATATATCCGACCTCAAGAGAATGGGAATAAGACCGAAGTCCGTTGGGTTGCACTCACAAACAGTCTAGGATTCGGCCTACTGGCCGTTGGAATGCCGCTAATAGAGTTTAGCGCGCACCACTATACTGCAGAAGACTTTGAGAGGGCAAAGCATACACATGAACTCAGGAGGAGGGAAGATATAACCCTAAACCTAGACTATATGCAGTCGGGGCTTGGGGGCGGAAGCTGCGGGCCGGACACACTTCCACAGTATCTCGTTAAACCGGAGACTGTAAGGTTCATGGTTAGGCTGAGGCCAATAGGGCCCGGTGAGTCGCCTATGGATCTGAGTAAGCAGAGGATTAAGGATTGAGAAAAGGTTATATAACTCCGTTATAATAAAATAGGCGATTATTATGGACAGATCATACTTCGCCAGAAAGCTTGAGGAGTGCAAAAGATACGGAGAAATATTCGACCTAGTGAAGAAGGCCGTAAAGGAATTTCTAGGCCTACATAGGGTTGGCCTACTATTATACCTTGAGAGTCTGCCGACTAATGTAGGTGCATACTATCAGGTGGGCTCAAATGGCATAGTCCTAAATAAGCTCCTCATCAGCATTATGAGCAAGGTCCTTATCTCAAAGACGGAATTTAACTCACTCATCTTCTCACTACTACTCCACGAATATCTCCATTCACTAGGCTTTCTAAATGAGGAGAAGGTTAGGAGACTAGTTTACGAGATAAGCGTGAGGGCATTCGGCGAGGATCATCCGGCTGTTAAAATGGCCCTTGAACCACCCCTAATAAACATTCCAGCATCAGACGTTGAGGAATATATAAACCATAATTTGGAGATGGTGAGGGACTTCGAGAAGATCGAGCATCCCTACATCGCCTAGAGAGGCGATAAGTTTAAGTCTTCTAAGCCTGCAATTATAATCCTCTCAAGTGATGGAGAATGAGATTGTTTGGTAGAAAGAGGGAGTCGAAGGGTGAGGAAGCCGTATATGAGTATGAGGTCTTTGGAGGCCTAACTATAACGAGGAAGCCCGGTGGATACGAGATAATGTGGAGGAGCCCAAACATAACAACAATAAGCGTGCAGTCGATGCCCGTGATCTCCGAGGATGTCCAAGCAAAATATGAGGGGGATACAATTCACATATTAACAAATGAATGCAAACTAAGAGTGGTAATGCGAGAGGGAAAGACTGAAGCATACATATCAAAGATTTAGGTCCCCTCTAGGCCAGCCCTAAAATCACCCCTAACTATAACATTCCCATCGTAGATCGGCACAACCCTAAAATAGTCCATCTGACATGAGAATTCAATATCCCTACTAAAGCCTAAATCTATTAGTCTCCTAGAGTGTGCGCTCTCCATTAAAATAGCGCGCAAATTATTCTTCGCATACCTAAATGCTAGAAGCGACGCTTGTGCTGAATCAGATAATTTAATGTTTCCTTCCGGTAGCTTGCTGACTATGGCACCGGCGCAAATGAAGTCTTCTAGTGAGAACCTCCCATTGGTTCCGGATTGGACGATGGTTACCCCTATGTCCTCACTTCTGGCTATTGAGTATGCCGCCCTGGCAACGGCTTCGGCATTCAGAAGTGAACCCACAAGAATCCACCTAGCCCCCCTAGAGTATATTAGTGCTCGGGTTCCACTGGTGGTCGTGAGCACTATTACCTTTCCAGAGATCCTCTCACTGGTATACTCTAGCGGTGAGTTTCCAAGATCGAATCCGCGTGGCTTTAGACCTCCCCTCTCACCTGCCAAAATATAATCTGGCTTATTTAGGCGCTCCCTCCTAGCCTCCTTTAATGTCTTCACAGGTATTATTGCCTTTGCACCGTTAGCTAGGGCAGTTACGATCGTTGAGGAGCACCTTAAAACATCAATAACGATCACCAAATCCCCCCTCCTAGCAGCCCTAGCCGCATCCCTCGCCAGAAATTCAACATCAACATTAATCACCATGATACTCAGCCCTCATCCTATCCTTTGCTGAAAGAAACGATTTTATATGATGCTTATAAACTGATATTTCTTTAGGTTACTATTGAGTGCGCACCAAAATGAGCGGCGCCATCGAAGATATTAAGATAGGGCTTGAAGTCCATACGCAGCTAACCAGCCTAAAAACCAAGTTATTCTGTAGCTGCCCAGCAGATTATAGGGGGAAGGAGCCTAACACATTGGTCTGCCCAGTCTGCCTAGGGCTTCCAGGCGCGCTTCCAGTCTTAAATGAGAGGGCAGTGAGATACGCCATCATGGCTGCACTTGCACTGAACTGCAAAATCTCGGAAAGAATGGTCTTCTTCCGAAAAAACTACTATTACCCAGATCTCCCAAAGAACTTCCAGATAAGCCAATATGATAGAGCCGGTGGGGTTCCATTAGCTATCGACGGATACCTATACATAGAGGATCAAGGGCATAGCAAGAGGATAAACATAAGCAGGGTTCACCTCGAAGAGGATCCTGGGAGACTTGTGCATATCGGGCCAATTGATCAGTCGCCCTATACACTCGTCGATTATAACCGCTCGGGAATAGCCCTCCTCGAGATAGTGACCGCGCCGGACATGAGCTCCCCTAGGGAGGCTAGGCTCTTCCTACAGAAGCTCAGAAATATTCTTGAGCATCTTGGAATATTTGACGGGAGCCTTGAGGGCTCGATGCGTTGTGATGCAAATATATCATTAGCTGGCGGAATGAGGGTTGAGGTCAAAAATATCACTTCATTCAAGGAGGTTGAGAGGGCGCTGAGCTTTGAGATCATTAGGCAGAGGGGTTTAATTGAGAAGGGCATAGCCGTAAAGCGCGAGACTAGACATTGGGATGAGATCCGTAGAATAACTGTCTCGCTGAGAACTAAGGAGGAGGAGCAAGACTACCGCTACTTTCCAGAGCCAGATCTAGTGCCAGTCGTCATAAGCAAGGATCTGATCGAGGAGATTAGGGCTGAGATGCCTGAGCTACCGGACGAACGGGCTAAGCGCTTCATGAGGATGTATGGATTGCCAAAATATGATGCTGAGGTGTTAGTCAGCTCGAAGCAGCTGGCGGACTTCTTTGAGGAATGCGTCAAGCTGTATAATAGGCCCAAGGAGATAAGTAATTGGATGATGAGCGACCTACTCAGATATCTATACGAAAATAACCTAGAATTATCCGAATCTAAAATAACACCTCAGATGCTCATAGACATGATTCGCCTAATCGATGAGGGGGTTATAAGTGGGAAAATAGCAAAAAGAATCCTTCCAGAAATGATAGTCTATGGGAGAAGCCCGAGGGAGATTATTGAGAGGGAGGGGCTAATCAAGATAACAGATGAGACCCTATTAGGCGAGCTAGCTGAGAGGGTCTTTGCCGAGAACCCAAAAGCCGTTAGAGATGCTCTCATGGATGAGAAGGCCGTGCATTTCCTCATAGGCCAATTAATGAGGTTAACTAGGGGTAAGGCTGACCCAAATATTGCAAATAAGATAGTTAGAGAGAAGCTGCAAAAGGTTAAGGAGAGTTTTGAGGAACCCAAGCCTAACTAAAATATTGATGGAAAACCTAATAATGCGTTTTTGTCTCCAACTCCCAATCCTAAAGCCTTCCTTAGGAATTTATATGCATTAAATGCGGCTTCATTATCGGAAACTAGATCTGTAACCGGACTTAGAATGCATACCCCTCTCACATCGCGTATCTTCGCGATTCCCAGAAGTAATCCCGGGAGACCGATGATCCTATTACCATCATAAACTCTAGCGCCCACTAAAGTGTAGTCGGAAATAACCTTCCTCGATGTTCCAGCAACATATATTGCCCTTTGAGCGTAGAGTGACGGAAAACCATCTAAAGTGATTATAAATTTGCATCCCAGATTCTCCACAAAATCTAATATGTCGCCACATATCTCATAGTAGGCGGTGATATCTTCAACCGGCGGCTGGGAGTCCCCCACCAGTATCAGCAGATGCCTTTCCCCACCAGTATCGGCTGCAAAAAAATTATACTTTAGCAGGCTGCATATTCCATCACCATCAACTGTCACGTGATCCGGAAGGAGCGGTGAGTATAACTCCGCATACTTCTCAGCCTGTAAGGATTCGATGAGAAATCGTACGGCCATTACGCCCACATTACCTACTCCGGGAAACCCGGCCACCAGAATTGGGCCTTCAAGTTTCGCTTGAGAGAGAAGCCTTATATATGCCCTATCCAACCCGCTCTCCAAGCAGAAAAATCCTAGTCTCACATATTTAATCGTTATGCTTAGATTGGAGAGGGGGAGTTTTTAGTAAGATACCTAGTTAGTTGCGAATGTAGACCACAATGCTGGTCTCAGCAACGTTGCCCAGCGAGTCGCATACCCTAATTTTTATGGTGTGCAATCTATTGCTATAGCGTCTGGTATTCCATAGGTATCGATATGTCGACTTATTACGAGCTGTGGCAATTAGCTTGCCATCTATGTAAATCTGAATGGTTTTTATCGATGAGCTGGAGCTGGCTGAGACCCATATGTATATTCTTCCGGAGACCGTTGATCCATTTGAGGGTGATAAGATATTAATTGTTACCGGCCCCACTGGGGGTTTCGATACATTCACCCTTACCTCTGCGCTCTCACCAATATTGTTTGATGGGTCATATGCCCTAGCGATAAGGGTATACGTACCATCAGCATAACTCTTCGTATCCCAACAAAACTCATAGGGAGGATCGGAGTCGGTGGCAAAGAGATTACCATTAATATATAATTCAACTTTTGAGACCAAAGTATCATCACTGGCATCAACCTTAACATTAACAGCCCCTGAGATGGTATCGCCATTGCTAGGATACTTTATCGTGACAACCGGCGGGTTTAAGTCGATATTGGAAGGTGGCGTAGTAGATGCAACAGCTCTCAGAGCCGCTGAAGCATCAATTCTCCCCCAACCATAATAAATGTCATATCCTGAATCGCCAAGATCGACGGATGTTGCCTTAAGAATCGCCTCCACATCGCTCGGTGTTAGGGATGGATTAGCCGAGAACATTAGCGCTGCGACGCCAGCCGCTAGGGGCGCAGAGAACGATGTGCCAGATACGCTTCCATATCCACCGCCTTTAATAGTTGTGTAGATGTTTACGCCAGGGGCTGAGATATCAATAAATGGGCCATAAGTGGAGAAGGAGGCCCTAGCATCAGTATCAGTCGTTGCACTCACGGAAATTATATATGGGTTCTCTGGGTCGCCGACATATGAGCCACTATTACCGCCGGCCGCAAAGACTAACCCACCCCTCTCAAAGAAGTATTTCGCGGCGCTTGTAAGTGAGCTTCCCCCATATATCTGGAAGCTTATTACTGCAACTTTAGCGCCTTGATCAGCGGCGTAGATTAAGCCCTTCGTTAGTAAGGATACAAGCGCGTAGCCATTTGTATCGGTGACTCTAATTGGCATTATACTTACATTCCAGCCTATTGAGGCAACACCCATACCATTATTTGTGGCCGCTGCAACAACGCCAGCAACCTTCGTCCCATGCCCATAAACATCGCTTGTATCATAATTATTGTCGTAGAAATTGTATCCTTTTACAAGCTTATTTAATAGGTCTGGATGCGATGGATCTATACCACTATCCAGAACAGCGACAATTACGCCGCTTTCTCCAATCGATATGTCCCATGCCTCAGGCGCTCCAATCTTCCGCAGATGCCACTCTAAAGAATAATATGTGTCATCTGGAACTAGGGAGGATTGGAGAAGATAATCTCTCTCGACAAAATCCAGCATGAAAGAATACTGTATCAAAAATCTTTCAATTTTCAGGAGGGATCTCTGCGCAACCTCGACCATCAAAACATCAATTTGCGGGATTTCATCAATGATCCTAGCGCCTAATTCGCTCAGCAGCATTCTCTGGAAATCTTTGCTCACTCCGGGCTTAAATCTTACTAATAGAACCTCGGTGTCTCTCGGCTCGAGGGTTGCGCTGAGGGACGCAGCGGCTGATACCATGATGAGAGCTAACACGATGAGAAGTAACAGTGGTATCTTGTTAAGTTTCTTCACTTTGTTCACCAGAATTGTTCTGGGCAGTGAAGATATATATCCGTTGAGAATTCTATATACATATATTGACATTCTATAAAAAATATGTATGGAAAAAATGATTGGATAAAAACGTTTGCTTAATATAGAATGAAAACATCTAAGTTAAAATAAATTTTTGGAGCCTAGAAGTCTGGGCTTGCCTCTTAAATTCTCCTTATCTGAGATAAGGCTAGTGTTAGGATGATCGCGATTATTGTTAGAGCTGCTGACACGTAGAAGGCTGGCAAATATGATCCCTGATAATCATGAAAGTAGCTGGCCATGATTGGCCCCAGAACACTGCCTGCACCATAAGCTGTGAATACCACCCCATAATTCACGCCTAGATTTCTGCTCCCATAATAGTCTGAGGTTAGCGCTGGGTATATAGCTAGGAAGCCTCCAAAACAGAAGCCTATTAGAAGCATGCTTATGGTGAAGAGTGGCTGGTTTGAGAATAAGCCTGATATTAGGAGTAGGGCTGCTAGGCACGTTAGGAAGATAGTGGCTAGGGTTCTTTCCCTACCGACCCTATCGCCCACGAAGCCCCAGAATATTCTGCCAAAGGCATTAAAGCCTCCTAAGACAGATACTATAAGCGACGCTGCCCCGCTCTCTATACCTGCCAGCTCCATGGCAATAAGCTTTGCCTGTCCAATAACCATGAGACCAGCCGTGGTTCCAAACCAGTAGCTGAACCATAAAAGCGGAAATATTGGGCTCTTAATCATCTTGAGGGGTTCAAAATCCACGCCCTTAACAGCATCGGTCATTTTTGGCACCCATCCCGCGGGCTTATAGTCTTTAGGCGGGTTTCTTAGGACCTGTGCTGAGGGTAGAGTTAGGGCCATAAACAATATGCCAGTTAGGAGGAATGTAAATCTCCAGCCGTAGGCTCCTATTAAAGATGACCATAACGGCGCAAATACTATTGATCCGCCACCGAAGCCAAAGACTACGAGTCCGGTTGCCAATCCCTTCCTATCCGGAAACCACTTACTGCATGTTGCGATGGGCGCACCATAGGAGAAGCCTATTCCAAGCCCTACAAGCAGACCATAGCTCACGTATAGCCAAGGTAAAGAATTTGTGTAGCTAGCTAGGATCATTCCTAAACCGAGTAATAGCCCACCTATGCTCACTACTACATTAGGCCCTTTCCTATCCTGTAGTCTGCCAGCTGGTATCATAGAGAGAGCAAAGGTTAATAGCGCTATTGTGAATGCTGGCGAAGTCTCAATTCTCTTCCAGTTAAACTCCTCCTCAAGTGGTGGGATGAGTATACTAAATGCATAAACTGCTCCCAAACATAGGTTGATCACTATGCCTGCCGCAATATATCTCCATCTAGACATGATTCAAAGAGAACAATATCGCAGAATATTTATTCTTTTTCTTCACTCCTCATAAAACTTAAAAGGAGCTTGGCTGTTAATCCTTGTTTTCGTAAGGGTGACCTAGGGTTAATGTCTAAAAAAATTTATGGTGAGCTGAAACCTCCGGAGAGGTTGCTCCTAGGTGCTGGACCATCTAATATTGATCCTAGGGTTCAGAGGGCCCTCTCTCTTCCGATAGTTGAGCATCTAGACCCATATTTTATGGAGGTTATGGATGAAATTGTTGAGCTACTTAGATACGCCTTTAAAACGAGCAATTACATGACCTTTCCAATATCTGGAACCGGCTCAGCTGGCATGGAGAGCGCGATATGCAATGTTATTGAAGAGGGCGATGAGATTATTATCTGCATAAGTGGATTCTTCGGTGAGAGAATGAGTGAAATGGCCCAGCGTTATGGCGGGAAAGTCATAGAGGTTAGGGCTCCATGGGGCAGAGTGATAGAGAAGGAGGCCGTTGAAGATGCCCTAGCAAACTCTAAGGCAAAGGCTGTGGCCATAGTCCACGCTGAGACATCCACGGGCATACTTCAACCCCTTAAGGAGATCTCGAGGATTGTGCATGAATATGGTGCTCTGCTGATCGTTGATGCAGTTACATCCCTCGGTGGATGCGAGCTGGATGTGGATGGATGGGGCATAGACATATGCTATAGTGCCTCGCAGAAGTGTTTAAGCTGTCCACCAGGTTTAGCCCCAATAACTGTCAGTGAGAGGGCCATGAATATTATTAGAAATAGAAGGACTAAGGTTCGGAGCTGGTATCTGGACTTGTCAACCATGGAAAAATACTGGCTTGAGAGTAATAGGGTATATCACCACACAGCGCCCATACTACTTATCTACGCCCTTAGGGAGGGGCTACGACTACTTTATGAGGAGGGGCTTGAGAATAGGTGGGCTAGGCATGAAGAGAATCATCGGGCCCTAGTGAAAGGCCTAGAGGAGATGGGGCTAGAAATATTCGCCGATAGAAACTATATGTGCCCAGCGATAACAGCTGTTAATGTGCCAAAGGGAGTAAGCGACGAAGCCGTTAGAAGAACTCTGAGGGAAGAATATAATATAGTGATAAGCGGAGGACTTGGAGAACTAAAGGGGAGAATCTGGCGTATAGGACTCATGGGCATAAACTCGAACAAGAAAAACATATTACTCGTTCTAGAAGCCCTAAAAAACGCCCTAAAGAAGGAAGAAGCCAAAAAACCAAATAATAATAAACAGCCATGAAACAGAAAAATTTATTAGACAATTCACAATCTTAAATTTCTTCGCCAAGAAACCTAACCCGCCAACCCCCCTTCTCATCTCCCCCTGGCGCGTTAGGTTTCTTGGCTTTCTCCTTTTTTCTTAAGCGTTAATTGGTGACTTATTCCCGTTTTATTAGGGTCTTTTTTAGTGGTTTTCTTTTGAGCTCTGTTCCGCATCTTTCGCATGTGGTTATTTTCTGGTTTGATGGGTATCTTTTCCCGCATGCTGGGCAGTAGAGTGTCCAGTGTAGTTGGTAGCGTATGCCTAGGCTTGCTAGTGGCATATGTTTTATTCCGAGCTTCTCGGCAACGTTCTGTATTGAATAGTCTTCTGTAATTATTGTTGGATTTTGGCCAGCCTCTTTTAGCTGGAGTGCTAAAGCTAAAATCGCCATATCAGCTTTTGAGAGGAGACCTATATCCCCAACCTCACCTGAGACCTCCCTAACAATATTTAAATATTGGTGTGACGGTTCGATGATTCTGAGTTTTCCGCTCTCGACCGCCATGTAAAAGCGTAACTTGGGTAGAGAGTTCTCCAGCAGCTCTGCCTCAACCTCGGGAACCGTGTAGGCTTCTTCGTTGATGTAGGATGGATCAAAGCCGCATATGAAGGCTGATGTATCGAGCACTATACTTTTCTGCAGCCGCCTATCCCTCCTCTCTAGAGAATAGGAGCCTAGATTTTAGGCGCCTATAGAAGTTTGTCTCAAACCTTATAAACCTAGATTTATGTTCCGAAACCCTCATAATAACTCTTACTTCACCATCACCTAAATTCACTTGGTAGTCTCCATCGATAACTATGATCGCCGATCTAGGCTTGAGGAGATCGAGAGTTATGCTGGAGCTTGATGGAAAAACTATTGGGCGGAATAGACTTACTGGACAGACGGGTGTTAGAACAAGCGCATCAACCCCAGGGTCGAGGATGGGCCCGCCGCTTGAGAATGAGTAGGCTGTTGAGCCAACCTGCGAGGCTACAATTACGCCATCAGCTTTACACTCTGCTACTTCCTCATTATCCTTCCATATCCTAACGTGTAGTATCTTGGCTAGGTGGCGTGATGTCACGAAAACCTCGTTTAGGGCGTCTGGTAGTCTAGAATCTCCAATAAACGATGCAATCTTACTATATGTTTCAATATTATATGAGCCTTCAAGGTAGCGGTTTACGGCCTCAATCGCCTCCTCAGGCTGAGCCTCCGCTAAGAAGCCTCTTGCGCCCATGCCGATGGCCAGTATTGGGGGTTCTGGTTTAGGTATGCGGAGGCAGGTTCTAAGTATGGTTCCATCACCGCCTATCGTGACGATGAGATTTACCCGCATATCCTCAAGTTTCCTTGCGAGATGCTTCATGTCCAACTGCTCCGCTAAGTTAGGCTCAAGGAAGACCTCAAATCCATGGGCTTTGAAGTGTTTAAATATCTTAAGGGCTAGGTTTACAGCTTCCTCCCTATCTAGGCGCGCAACTATTCCGACAGATTCGCTCAATCTCCCACCGCGCAAAACACAAATATATTAGGGGAGCGAAGATTATTAAACATTAAAGAATGGTGCGTCCTAACGGCTTAGGATGGTGAAAATTATGAGTAAGCCCGTGGATGTTGGGGATTTAAAGGAGGGCTCATATGTGATTATTGATGATGAGCCATGCCATATAGTTGAGGTGACCAAGTCGAAGCCTGGGAAGCATGGCTCTGCTAAGGCTAGGGTTGTGGCCTTGGGAGTGTTTGATGGAGTTAAGAGGAGCTTTGTTAAGCCGGTTGACGCCAAGGTTGATGTTCCGATAATCGAGAAGAGGAGTGGTCAGGTGATAGCTGTCTTGCCGAGCAGCGTTCAGCTAATGGATCTGGAGACATATGAGGTCTTTGAGACTCAGCTTCCACAGGAAGAGGATTTGAGATCTCGATTGGCTAATGGTGTTGAGGTTGAATACTGGCGGATAATGGGTAGGACTAAGATTATGCGCGTTAAAGGAAGCTAGACCTAAGCCCTATATTTCCTCCTCAATTCTCTTGCAACATCCTCAATTATTGTCAGCGCCCTCTCAATATGCTCCCTCTCAATGCCGCGGTGAGTTACGAACCTAACTATTGTCCTACTATGGTTTGATGCTAGGAGCCCATGCTCCCTAAGATTGGCGATAAATGTTCCAGAGTCCACCCCCAGCCCACTAACATCTACTAGGACAATATTTGTCTGAACTCTCCTCAAGTCGACATATAATCCATCAATTCTCGCTACACCCTCTGCTAGAAGCCTAGCGTTCCTATGATCCTCTTCTAGGCGGTCTATCATCTTCTCTAGGGCTATTATTCCCGGGGCGGCTATTATACCAGCTTGCCGCATCCCCCCACCGAGCATCTTCCTAATCTTCCTAGCCCTCTCAATAAATTCACTGTCGCCGACAATAACCGAGCCTATTGGGCAGCTGAGCCCCTTAGAGAGGCAGAACATTAGATTGTCAACGTGGCGAGTGAACTCCCTAACATCAACCTTCAGAGCTACTGCAGCATTAAATATCCTAGCCCCATCCATATAGAGCTTTAGCCCATACTCCCTAGTAACCTTGCTTAGGGACTCGATTTGCTGGGGCGTTATTATTGTGCCACCAGCCCTATTATGTGTGTTCTCGATGCAGACAAGCGTCGTTTCTGGGAAGTGGATATTTTTCGGTCTTATGGCAGCCTCAACATCTTTAGGGTCTAGGGCGCCCATATGCCCCTTTATAGGCCATGGTATTAAGCCAGCGACAGCTGAGAGCCCTCCAACCTCATACCAATATATATGGGACTCAGCCTCTAAAATCACGCAGTCCCCCCTCTTAGTATTGCTCATTAATGATACTAGGTTGGCCATTGTCCCGCTTGGAACTAGTAGGGCGGCTTCCTTACCCATCTTCTTGGCCGCCATCTCCTCAAGCCTATTAACTGTTGGATCCTCTCTGTAGACGTCATCGCCTAGCTCAGCGTTCTTTATTGCCTCAAGCATCTCCTCAGTCGGCAATGTAACAGTGTCGCTTCTCAAATCAATTATATTGCTTCTTCCAGCCCCAGCCATACACTTTTCACCTTCACAGCATAAGATGATTTTGCTAAAGATAGATTTATTTGTGCTGGAGATGATACTAACTATATCTGAGCAGGATGTAATGGAGAATGGAGCTTGGTCCTTGAGAAGCTTGGCGCATCCCTATATGAGTCCCTAAAGAAGATTCTCGGCGCCTCAACTATAGACGAGAATATTGTTAGGGAGCTTATACGCGATCTACAACGCGCCCTCTTACAGGCAGATGTAAATGTTAGGCTTGTGTTAGACCTCTCAAAGAGGATTGAGGAGAGGGCGTTAAGGGAGAAGGTTCCGCCGGGGATACCGAGAAAAGAGCATATTGTTAAGGTTGTTTATGAGGAGATTGTCCGCCTACTGGGCGAGAAGCCGGCCCCACTTAACATTACGCCCGGTAAAAGGAACATCTTTATGCTCGTTGGGATACAGGGCTCTGGGAAGACGACAACAGCCGCTAAGCTAGCGAGATATTTACAGAAGAGGGGGTTTAAGACTGCGCTTATATGTGCTGACACATTTAGGGCTGGTGCCCTAGCGCAGCTAAGCCAG
>JAGTQA010000002.1 GCA_018396975.1 Candidatus Bathyarchaeota archaeon
GCCTGGTGAGGCTGTGGGGGTTGTTGCAGCGCAGTCGATCGGTGAGCCTGGAACACAGATGACCCTAAGAACATTCCATTATGCTGGTGTTAGGGAGCAGAACGTGACGCTCGGGCTTCCGCGGCTGATAGAGATAGTTGATGCGAGAAGGGAACCTTCAACACCGATAATGACCATATACTTGGATGAGGAGCATAGGGGAAGTCGGGAGAAGGCTACTGAAATAGCTCGGAAGATTCTTTACACGACAATAGAGGATATTTCTGAGGCGATATATATAAATCCGGAAACTGGTGGAATAATCGTTAAACTTAGCGAGCGCGAAATGAATGAGCGTGGCATAACGCTAGAGGATCTAACTAAGACAGTTAATATACCAGGTTGCTCCATAGGGTTTGAGGATGGCATGCTACTTATTGAGCCCAAGAAGAAGATGGATGCAAAGAAACTCCTAAGTAGAGTATCATCATATCATATAAAGGGTATACCCGGTATAAAGAGAGTTTATGTAGCTGAGGAGAAAGGTGAGTGGGTTATAAGGACGGACGGCTCAAACTTGCCTAGGGTTCTCGAAGTTATAGGCGTTGATCCAACGAGAACAACTACAAACAATATACATGAGATAGAGAGGACTTTGGGGATAGAGGCTGCTAGAAATGCTATAATCGAGGAGGCCATGGGTGTGCTTGAGGAGCAGGGATTGGATGTTGATGTAAGGCATGTAATGCTCGTAGCTGATATAATGACTGTGACGGGAAATGTTAGGCAGATAGGAAGACATGGTGTTAGCGGTGAGAAGCCGAGTGTTCTAGCTAGGGCAGCATTTGAGATAACAGTTCCAAACATTGTTGAGGCAGCAATTAGGGGAGAAGCCGATCCGCTAAAGGGCGTAACTGAAAATGTTGTGGTCGGACAGGCCATACCGGTGGGAACCGGCTTAGTTGACATTTACATGACAGCCTCCTCAGTAATAATGCAATCCTCAAGTGAAGGAGGTGAATCAAGTTGAGCAACATCAGTAAAAGTGGGATTGATAAGTCTTTAGGCATAGCGGTTAAGACCGGAAAAATTTTATTTGGATCGAATTCTACTATAAAAAGTGCTATGACTGGGAAAGTTAGGCTCATTATTATAGCATCAAACTGTCCGAGAGATAAGCGGGAGAAGATTGAGTATTATTGTAGGCTTTCCGGGATCCCATACATTATTTATCCAGGATCAAGCCTAGATTTAGGCGCAGCCTGTGGAAAACCCTTCTCAGTTGCAGCCCTAACAATAAGGGACCCTGGTGGTTCAGATATACTAAAGCTTGTGGAGGGTGGTGAGAATGTCTAAGGGCATAAGGCTCACAAATGATGAGCTGGAGTACATGAGGTTATTTGAGAGCTTGACTGGGGCGATGGTTAGAGATTGCATAATAGACCCAAAATTCGATAGGATAATCTTCGTAATTAAAGAAGGCGAGATTGGCATGGCCTTGGGCAAGGGAGGAAAGAACATTGCTCTCCTAGAGAAGATAACTGGCAAGAAATATGAGGTTGTTGAGTTTTCCGAGGACCCGGTCCAGCTAATAAAGAATGCTCTTAAACCGGCCAATGTTAGGGAGGTGCGGATAACTAAGAAGCCGGACGGAAGCACAATTGCCGTTGTCTCAGTAGACAGTAAAGATAAAGGCATAGCTATAGGCAAGAACGGTCGGAACGCCGAGAAGATAAGGTTCCTAGCGAAGCGCTACTTCAAGATAAGTAATGTTCTAATAGTTTAATCTTGCAGCCAGATGAGCTGGCGTAAAGTCGCTGCTGAACGAAATGTTTATAATGAATTGTGTAAAAATTGGCATTATGCGGATGTGGAGCGTAAGGTGAAATATGGCTAAGAAGACTCGAGGAGAATTCGCTGCAAGAAAGCTTATTGAGAGAAGGAAGAAGATGCGATGGAAGAGTATATACTATAAGAGACGTATGCTTATGTTAGACGTTAAATCAGATCCCCTTGAAGGTGCTCCAATGGCGCGTGGAATAGTCCTTGAGAAGGTCGGTCGGGAGAGCAAGCAACCTAACAGCGCAATACGAAAGTGTGTAAGGGTTCAGCTAATCAAGAACGGTAAAGTTGTAACAGCCTTCCTTCCCGGGGATGGAGCCTTAAATGTTGTTGATGAGCATGATGAGGTGATAATCGAGGGAATTGGGGGCTCTAGAGGGCGCTCGATGGGAGATATTCCCGGAGTTAGATGGAAAGTTGTAACGGTTAACGGAATAGCGCTCAAAGATTTGGTTTTAGGTAGGAAGGAGAAGCCTAGACGCTAAGATTAAGCCAAAATATTCTCTGGCTAAATATCCGCATATTTCTCAATAAGAAAATTTATGATCTTCTCTTTTTCATCCTCTGTTGTATATTCTATTGGGAAGTGCTTCCTTATTGGCATTATTAGGAAATGTATTATTTCACTCTCTGGGTCATCCCAAACTTCAACTATGCCCTTCTTAGCCCTCAAATATGATCGACTCCTTATAACCTCGTAAAGATCGTCAAAACTAATGTTAGTTTTAGACATAAGTATTCGATCCTCTAATTTTAGCGCATATATGTCCAGTCTCTCTTCGGAAATATAATTTTTCACAAGCATATAAATGTGGTCTATGTCGGTTTCTATATCAGATATTGCACCGTAATCACTATCAGCCCTTAGAAAACTCTTTATTAGTGTTTCAACTAGCTTATTTATGCCCCCCTCCTCTATAAATTCCCCCTCAATCCTCTTCTTTAAGGATTTACTCTTTTGGGGAGGCATAAAATCCGCTCCGCCTAAAATTCCATGAAACATTAAACAGAAATGTAGTTTAAAAATAAAAACTTATTGAGGAGATATTTGTCTGAAATCTACACATATAATAGAGTCTAGCAGCATCAGATATGTTCATAAAACTCCCTAGGTTTGAGTTCCTTAAATTCGCTGGTATGCTCGCTAATGTACTTCCTTATATCGAGGCACAAATGGCACTTCGATATATAGCCGCCCTCAACCTCCCTATAACCATATTCCCTAACGGCATAATCAAAGAGTTTTCCAATGCCACCCGGTGAAGTGAGTTTCTCGATTATTGGATGCTCCTCTAAATCTATGCCCTCACGACATATCTGATCCAATCTTCTTGCGTCTCCTAAAGATAAGCCTGCACAGTATCCTGTCACATAATTGTAGTAGTTGTCTATGTGAACATGCCACTCTCTCGTTAGCTCCTCTAAGCATGACTCACCAAAGAAT
>JAGTQA010000042.1:0-1770 GCA_018396975.1 Candidatus Bathyarchaeota archaeon
TCTTATGTTGCTGAGATTAAGGCAGTCATACTTTCAATATGCCCAGACGTGCAGATAGTTGATATAAGCCATGAGGTTAGAAAATTCGATATTAGAATGGGCGCATTCCTATTAATGCGCGCCTCAAAATTCTTTCCAAAGGGAACAATACATGTGGCAGTTGTAGATCCGGGGGTTGGCACCGGTAGGCGCCCAATAATAGTTGAGTGTGAAAGGAGCATTTATGTTGGTCCGGATAATGGCATATTAATGCCATCAGCCCAGAGGGAGGGTATTAAGCACATATATACCATTGAGAATCCAAGGTATATGCTGGGGGAAATATCGAGGACATTCCATGGGAGGGATATATTCGGCCCAGCCGCAGCGCATCTAGCTAGGGGGATCCCGCCATCAGATTTTGGGCCGGAAATATTTGATCCGGTGATACCGGACTTCGCTAAGCCTAAAATCCTAGGAGATTCTATTGAGGGGGAGATCATACATGTGGATGGCTTCGGAAATCTAATCACTAACATCACACCTGAAGAATTGAGAGTTATTGGTGCTAGGGAGGGCGAAAAGCTCACCGTTAGGCTTGGAGGAAGAGATTTTGATCTTAAACTCTGCGCGGCCTATGGTGATGTGGAGCCGAACATGCCCCTAACATTAGTTGGGAGCTGCGGCCTACTTGAAATATCAGTTAATCAGGGCGATGCATCAAAATTGTTTGGGGTTAGATCTGGCGAAAGAATAGTTGTTCGTAGAAGGATAGGTTAGATCTCTAGGAGGAGCTGGAAAGAGGATAGGAGTCTATAGAGCCAATAGGCCTACTCCTCCCTCCTAACTATTCTCGCTCCGGGCCCCGGCCTAGCGCATATTGGCCGGCTCCTTATGCCAACTTCCTCAAAGGCCTCCTTCATGGCGGATGCAACGCTCTCGGCGCTCACCTTACTAGAGTCAACTAGGGCTATCACTGAGGGGCCGGCCCCACTTATGGCGACGCCGGCAGCCCCAGCCTTCATGGCCCTCTCCTTAACGTGTCCCAGCCCCGGTATTAGACGCATCCTAGCCGGTTCAACAATAACATCCACCATTCCCTTACCCATAATCTCGACACTATTTAGGGCTATGCCAGCAACGAACGTGGCTGCCCGACCAACATTATAAACCATGCTTGATAAATCCACCTTTCTTGGGAGAACCGATCTTGCTAGGCTCGTCTCAACCCTTATCTCCGGCAGAACTATTGCAAATTCAGCGTTGGCAGGCAACTTTAAACTTAAGACTTCTAGGGGATCCCTAGAAGTTATCACTATGAAATCCCCTAGTATGGCCGCCGAAACATTATCGGCGTGCGGAGAGCCTGCTGAAGCTAATTCGCCCAGAGCCGCAAAATCTATCAGCCGAGTTTTATCCAAGTTTAGTCCTAGGAGCTCGTTCAGGGCTAATGCTGCAGCCGCCGCACTCGCAGCACTACTTCCCAAGCCACTTCCGGGCCTTATACCCTTATGAACCACGATCCTAACACCATGCTTTGTCCTAGAAGTCTTAAGGAGCTCCCTTGCAACTATACCAGCCGTATTCTTCTCCGGCTCTCTAGGTATCTCATCGGAGCCCTCGCCATAAACCTCGATCTCAATAGTCCCTTCCCCCTCAATCCTCTCCACCAGAACCCTATCGAATAGGGCGTCTAGGGCAACCCCAAAGACATCGAAGCCAGCTCCTAGATTGGCTGATGTGGCTGGCGCAACCGCCTCAACAAGCGATAAACCCATACTAGACCACCAG
>JAGTQA010000042.1:2120-3251 GCA_018396975.1 Candidatus Bathyarchaeota archaeon
AACTCCCAACACTGGAACTTCATAGTTGTTAGGGATGCTGAGACAAGGCGTAGGCTAGCTGAGATACATAGGTATGGTAGGTTTATGGCCGAGTCTCCAGTAGTCATAGCCGTCACTGGAGACCCATCAAAATCAATTTTCTGGCGCGAGGACCTAGGCGCAGCTGTACAGAACATGCTCCTAGCCGCCTACGCCCAGGGTTTAGGAACATGCTGGATGGGGGTCGCTGACACGCCCTTCGAGGAGCCAATAAAGAAACTTTTGGGAGTGCCGGAGAATCTAAGAGTCCTATGCACCATATCCCTAGGATACCCGGCTGAGAAACCCTCTAAGGGTAGGGAGCCCCTAAAGCGTAAGGTACATTGGGAGAGGTATGGTATACTGAGGGAGATTGAGGAACCAAGCCTACTAATATCTTAACCACAAAAGTCCACCATATTTTTAGTATTTCAGAAAATATTTGAGTTGCTTCTAGCGTGAGAAAACATTTTATTATTCTTGCCACTCCACATTTATATCTGCCTAAAGATTTGGAGGTAGGAGGAGCCTAAATTGAGGAGGGGAATAAATATTGGGAATGCCCTTGAGGCCCCTAGGGAGGGGGCATGGGGAGTCTACATAAGAGACGAGTATTTCAGCATAATAAAAGAGGCTGGCTTCGATAATGTTAGGATCCCAATAAGGTGGTCGGCTCACGCCGAGGAGAAGCCCCCATACAAGATTCATGAAGAATTTTTCAGGAGGGTTGATCATGTGGTTGGTAAGGCCCTAGAGCAGAACCTAACGGTCATAATAAACATCCATCATTACGAGGAGATTATGGAGAAACCCCTAGAACATAGGGATCGCTTCTTAGCCCTCTGGAAGCAAATATCTGAACATTACAGCAATTACCCAGAAAACCTCTACTTTGAACTACTTAATGAGCCGCATAAGGCGTTAACGAGCGAATTATGGAATGAATTTCTTATAAGGGCAATAAGCATTATTAGGGAGACCAATCCCACTAGGAAGATCGTGGTTGGGCCAGTAAACTGGAATAGCGTTTACAGCCTTAGGGATCTGGTTCTTCCGGATGATAGAAATATAATGGTTACGTTCCATTTTTATACGCCGTTCGAGTTCACCCAT
>JAGTQA010000026.1 GCA_018396975.1 Candidatus Bathyarchaeota archaeon
GGAGGGGTTTCATTAGGGAATTGATGGAGTCTGGGGAGCAGCAGCTTCCGGATAATGTTATGGGTCTGCTTAAACCTATTCTTCTGGCCGATGAGGCAATTATTAATGGTGTTTTTGGGGATATAGATGAGAATGGAAATTTTGGTGAGAGGTGGCTGATTTTAACTACAAAGCGGGTCATTATCCTGAATCCTTCGACTGGAAATATTAGCGAGTTTTCGCTAAGCGATTTGCGCTCGGCGTTTATTAAAGACTATCTAGGTAATTCTGAGCTATTCTTTGAGACATCTAGTGGATTAAGAAGTGTAATGCGCTTCTCCCGCGAGCACCTAGAAGCCTTCTATAATATGGCTAAGCTCATAGACAAGATTGCTAGGGGGGATCTGAGGCCGGAAAGTGTAGGTCCAGAGGTGCTTGAGAACTTTCTGTCCAAGAAGAATAATGTGAGGGGGACCCAAGCCTTCCTCTGGCTCATGAGCTTTCTAAGACCCTACATTCACTACGTGGTCTTGGCAGTCATACTCTCGCTCTCCATAACGGCCTTAAGCCTAACCCCACCATACCTAATGAAGGTTCTGCTCGATGAGGTTTTTGCCAATAGGAATTTGAGCATGCTCGCTTATGTTGTGGCAGCATTTATAATAGTTTACGCGCTCAATGCCGTTTTGGGAGCGGCTCAAAATTATACGCTCTCATATCTCGGTCAGAAGATAATATATAGCATGCGGGTGAAAATTTATGAGCATCTTCAAAATCTCTCCCTAGGCTTCTATGATAAGATGAGTTCCGGCCGCATAATGACCAGGATAACTGATGATGTTGGCCGGGTCCAATGGTTCCTAACATGGGGAACTCAAACCCTAATAATAAGCGCTCTGCAGATAGCTGGGATAGGCATAATAATATTCACAATGAACTTTTATCTAGCCCTTTTCGCACTGTTACCCATACCCGCGATAATTATTGGCATACCAATGTTTAGGAAAAGGGCGCATAAGGCCTACCATAAAACCTGGCGTAGATGGGCCGATGTGAGCTCGCTCCTATGGGATACAATCCCAGGAATAGTTGTCGTCAAAACATTCACACAAGAGAAGTTTGAGTTAAAGCGTCTGGTTGAGAGGATGACCAATCTTGTTAAGGCAAACCTCAGGGTGACATTACTCCACATAAGATTCTTTCCGCTCCTAGGCTTCTCAATCTCAACCGGCACGGCAATAGTTTGGTGGATTGGTGGTCAGAGGGTGCTTGAGGGGCAGATAACCTTCGGCTCGCTAGTAGCATTCATAAGCTACATGGGCATGTTTTATGGACCTATACAAACGATAAGCAATCTATTTGAGCCACTCCAAGCATCCCTAACATCAAGTGAGAGGATTTTAGAGATCATGCAGATAGAGCCTGAGATTAAGGATGCCCCAGACGCCGTAGAATTCTCCTTTAAGGGGGCGATAACATTTAAGAATGTGAGCTTCGGATACAATCCATATATTCCAGTGCTAAGCAACATAAACTTAGAGATTAAGCCCGGAGAGAAAATAGGTGTTGTTGGACCGAGTGGATCGGGCAAGACCACCCTAACCAAGCTATTGCTGCGCTTCTACGATCCAACTGAGGGCGCCATATATATTGATGGTGTGGACTTGAGGAAGATAAAGGTTCGCTGCCTAAGATCGCAGATAGGTCTAGTCCTACAAGATCCACTACTATTTTACGGCTCAATAGCATATAATATAGCCTACGGTAAGCAGGATGCCACCCCCGAGGAGATAATTGCCGCTGGGAAAGCCGCTAATGTCCACGAGTTTGCCATGAGCCAACCGCTGGCATACGATACAAATGTTGGTGATAGGGGATGGAGGCTCTCGGGAGGAGAGAGGCAAAGGGTTGCGATAGCTAGGGCCATAATAACCGAGCCGAAGATACTGATACTTGATGAGGCGACCTCATCCGTTGACACATTAACTGAGAAGAAGATTCAGGAAGCTATGGAGAATCTTGCAAGGGGTAGAACAACAATTATAATTGCGCATAGGCTCTCAACACTACAGAATGTTGATAGGATAGTTGTGATGGATAAGGGAAGAATAGTTGAGGTTGGAACACATGAGGAACTTATGAAAGCTGGAGGATTATATAGCCAGCTCTACAAAGCACAGTTTGCTGAGGAGGCTGTGGCAAGCACCCTAGCGAGGTGATTTATGATGCCCCTAATCGACTTCCTAAAGAACCTCAATATTTTAGATCCGAAGAAGGTAAAGATAGTCTTTGAGGAACAAGATAATACCCTTAAGATAATTGTTGATGGACGAGTTCTCCCCAACCTTATCCCCGCAAAACCCTTCCCAATAACATGTCCAGAGTTCATAATATTTAGGGATTCTAGCGGCGTTGATGTCTGCATGATCAAGAACTATAAGGAGCTTGATGAGGAGTCTAGAAGAAACCTCCAGAAGATTCTTGATAAAATGTATTTCATTCCAAGAATATTGAGGATTAAGAAGATAGAAACTAGCGGAGACGAGTTTCTTTGGGAAGTATTGACCGATAAGGGTCCCCGAACCTTTAGGACTAGGGGTCGCATGAGCGTCATACAGATGGGGGGCAGAGTCGTCATAACCGATATAAACGATAATGTTTATGAGATAGAGGATTTATATTCGCTAGACCCGGGAAGTATAAGTGAGTTGGAAGCGACCATATAGGCTTACCTATTTTGGGAGTTTGGAAACTTAATTTCTATATTTTTCTTGGCGATCAATGATGCCTCCTCCAGTATCCTCTCAGCCTCTTCGCTCTCTACATTAAAGTTTAATAGCTCGCCCGTTCTCTGCCCCATCTCCGCAATCATGCTATTAAGCATATCCTCGACATGACCGAGCTCCAGATTCATTTGGGGAATAGAGTCTATGATCTTTGAGCGGACTTCTCTAATAGCCTCCCTAGCTGAGCAGAGAACCGACATGAAATCTCCGGCCTCATATATTGTGCGTAGTCTTAATGCGGCCCCATCAAGAGATAGTTTTGAGGAGATGAGCAAATCCCTATGCTTACGTATCTCAGTGATTTCATTAGCAATTATTTTTGCCCGCTCCTCATCATGCTTTTCATAGGCCTGAATAATCTTCTCCAGAAGGCTTTTCTCACGCCTAGCATATTGTTCCATCTCAGCATCTATCTTACTCAATTGAACCTCAATTCTCCTAATGGCATCACCAATCCTATCCCTAAGAGGCTTAGCTCTTCGGAGATTGCCCTTTAAGCCACCCGATCTTCCCTCCCATTTCTCAGCAAATCCATCAGCCAATACTCCAACACCCAAGTAAGGGGGGTGTAAGGAACGATAATAAAGTTTCTAATACGGAGAAATATATGGATGGACGATAAAGATATATTTTGGGAAAAAATATACGTGTAAATAAATCGCTCTTACTCCATTATCCTATTCACCGATCATCTTACTCTAAATAATAGGGGGTGCGAGTTAGTATGGCGATAGAGAGGGTGCTAACCGGGATCCCCGGCTTCGACGAGATACTAAATGGTGGGATACCGAAACGCAATGTGGTACTCTTAGCCGGAGGACCCGGAACTGGAAAGTCAATATTTGGCTATCAGTATCTATTTAATGGGTTAGTGAGGAATCAACCAGGCGTCCTAGTGGCCTTAGAGGAGCATCCCGTCCAAATTAGACTCTCCATGGCCCAGTTTGGGTGGGATGTCGCGCCATATGAGGAAAAGGGGAAGTTTGCCTTAGTCGACGCGTTCACAGCTGGAATTGGCGAGGCCGCTAAGAGGGAGAAGTATGTTGTTAGGGCACCCGACGACTTTCAGATGCTAATAGATGTTTTGAGGGCGGCCGTTAAGGATGTTGGTGCTGAGAGGGTTGTTGTGGACTCGGTTACAACCCTCTATATAACTAAGCCGACCCTAGCCAGAAGCATGGTTCTTCAGCTGAAGAAGGTTCTCTCCGGATTGGGCTGCACATCCATCCTTGTCTCGCAGGTTAGTGTTACTGAGAGGGGATTTGGGGGTCCCGGTGTTGAGCATGCGGCTGATGGAATAATTAGGCTAGACTTAGACGAGATAAATGGCGAGCTTAAGCGCAGCATTATCGTTTGGAAGATGCGTGGAACCTCACATTCAATGAGGAGACACCCCTTTGAGATAACTGATAAGGGGCTTATTATTAAGCCCAAGGAGGTTATCATGATCACACAGAGGAGGGAAAGTCAGGTTGAGTGAGATCCCACTCTCACCAGTTGGAAGGGAGCAGATACATAAGCTCGAGGCCATACTCCTAGTAAACAGTATACTTAGGCCGGATGTTCTTGAGGAGCTTAAGAACCCTGAGGAGCGGATAACTTGGGTCGATAGTCTAGCAGTTGCGGCGGCAGCACTAGCGAGAGAGAAGGCAAAGATGACGGTTCCCCGGATAGCTGAAGAGCTAGGGAGAACAGAGGCCACTATAAGAAATCATCTCCAAGGAAAGACTAGGGCCGGCCAGATTGTAAGGGAGACATATGAGAGGATAGCTAGGGAGGGTGTTACCATAGCACTGCCATCTGGAGCGCCATCCGAGGAGACTGCACGCTTAAGAGCGGAGCTCGATGAGGAAAGGAGAAGGAGAGAGGAACTGCAGAATATACTTGAGAATGTGAAGAAGACGCTTACACAGCTGCTTAACCAGATAGGGTAAGCAAGAAATAACAAGCAACATTGAAATATTAGCCTAACCTAAAATATGCCTTGTGGTGGCTTGAGTAGTGGATATATTTGAGGTTTTTAAGGCCAGAAGAAGCATCAGATCATTCACCAAAGAAGATGTCTCTGAGGAGGATCTGATGAAGATTCTTGAGGCAGCTAGGTGGGCTCCCTCAGCCGGCAACATTCAGCCCTGGGAATTCGTGGTTATTAGGAGGCCGGAGATTAAGAGGGAGATAGCTAGGGCGGCCCTAAACCAGACATTTATAGAGGAGGCGCCGGTCGTTATAGTTGTATGCGCCGATGGGAATAGGTCAGGTTGGGTATATGGCAGTCGAGGAGTAAACCTATACTGTATACAGGATACTGCCGCGGCCATTGAGAACATGCTGCTAGCGGCATGCGCGCTAGGATTAGGGGCATGCTGGGTTGGAGCATTTAATGAAGAGAGGGTTAGGGAGATATTGAGGATACCTAGGGGTATGAGACCTGTAGCAATAATACCGCTTGGGCATCCGGCCGAGAGGCCGAGCCCACCACATAAAAGACCGCTGAAAGAAATCGTCCATTACGAGACTTTCTAGGTTTGCTGAAAACTAAACCTGTATTATGCTGCAGAGGTTGCTCGCCGCCTCTAGGATTTCAGCCGCCTGCTCCTCCGTTAATGGATAGCCGTGTAGGCATTTGCCCTTAGCCTTTAAGCCGGCTATGGATGTTTCCTTAAGTGGTAGGGGAGGCTCAAACCTATATAGCTCATCAAAGATTATTACGCCCCTCCACCTCATTCTCTCGCACTCCTGCCGCTCCACCCCCTTAAGATCGTCCTTCTCTATAAATCTCCCAACTACACCATAGCCGACGAAGGAGTCGCCCCTATCAGATCGCCTAGCCAGAAATATTAAGCCGCCTCTCTCCCATCTCCTAGGAACCCCCGGATAATACTTTTTTATTGTAAAGACTTGTCTAAGCCACTCCTCCCTAGTTATCCTCAGAATAAAATTTTTATGCAAATATGTGCCCCGCTTACCCATGATCTCACGCAGCAAAGAAATGTTTTTGGCAGTAACCTTAAAAGCTTAATTCTCATCCTTAAGCTACAGAGTTTTCACTTTATTATTCCATAGCCTATCAGTCTCCATCTCCCCATAATCTTGCGGCTTATAGCGACCCTAGAATTTTCCTCAGCGCAGACTGGGCGGGCGAGCTTCAATTCTATGTTTCCTCCCCTCACATTAATTACGCTCCCTGTTGTTATGGCTGTCCCCACATCTAATAGCAGCGTCTCTCCAGCGCTTATTTGCTTAACCTCGGTCTGCTCCTTTGCCCCAACGACCCTCTCGAAGAGATGGGTTTCAATCGTTAGGTCATATCTCGTCGGCGGCAGCATGTCTGGCTTACCAACAACATTTCCGGAGAGGCCATCAGCCTTAGTTAGTGATGGATCTAGCAGCGTCCCAACCCCAACAAGCCCACCACACACAGCCTCCTCAACACTCCTTCCGCCAGCATGTAAGCTCGTTATCTTCGTGAGGAGCGGCTCATACATGCCCCTAGCAGCTGGGGAGCCTATTCCAGGCCTTATCTCAATATCCTCTCCAACCCTAAACTTGCCCTGTAGGATTGAGCCGCCAACAACTCCTCCAACCAAGTTTTNACATGCCCCTAGCAGCTGGGGAGCCTATTCCAGGCCTTATCTCAATATCCTCTCCAACCCTAAACTTGCCCTGTAGGATTGAGCCGCCAACAACTCCTCCAACCAAGTTTTCAACTGGTGTTCCAGGCTTATTCACGTCGAATGAGCGCACAACATACATGCGCGGCGGCTTAGACGGGTCTCTGGGCGGGGTTGGAATATACTTTTCTATTGCGTAGAGGAGTAGGTCTATGTTGACCGAATGCAATGCTGATATTGGTATTATTGGTGCACCCTCCGCTATAGTCCCCCTAGTAAACTCGATTATCTCCTTATAGCTCTCCAGCGCTCTCCTCCTATCTACTAGGTCTATCTTGGTTTGGGCTATGACAATCTTATCGACGCCAACTATTTCTATCGCGGCTAGATGCTCACGGGTCTGGGGCTGTGGGCAGGGCTCATCAGCAGCTATAACCAGTATAACACCATCCATAACGGCTGCTCCCGAGAGCATAGTTGCCATTAGGGCCTCATGTCCGGGCGAGTCAACGAAGCTGAGGGCCCTAACAAACTCGCCCTTTGAGCCGCATTTGGGGCAGATCTCGCTCGTCGAATAGTTGCGTGGGGGTTCACATACTGGACACTTATATACTGGCGCATCAGCATATCCAAGCTTTATTGTTATGCCCCTCTTCAGCTCCTCACTATGTCTCGCAGCCCAGACTCCAGTGAGCGCCTCAACGAGCGTGGTCTTCCCATGATCAACGTGTCCTATTGTGCCAATATTTATCTCAGGCTGCCGCGGCAGCCCACTACTCCTAGACATAACCATCAACAGTAGAGGAAACAGATTAGACGAATATAAAGACATCGATGGAAAGAATCCTTTTATAGGGGCGGAGAGCATTTTGAAATGGTGCATCAGAATGGCCGCATGCAGTAAATGTGGATTCACGTTGCCGGAGGGCGCAGTCTACTGCCCAAACTGTGGGACACCAGTTAAAGGGGTTGAGAAGAAGGATCTTTCAGCCGACTCCATAGCGGGGCCGATTAGATTGGGGTTGATTGGCACGCTCCTCTCAGTAACGATTCTAATAATGTCCTCTCCACTAATGGCGGACTTGTATTTTATTCCATCCTTCCTCTCAACAATAGCGGTCACATATTTCTCTAGGACGAAGAGACTTAAAGATGCGGTAATTATAGCTATGACAACATATCTATTCACTGAGGCGATTAACGCGGGTCTAGTGCTGGGCATGCTCTATGTGGAGCAGCAGAAGCTATCTTCGCTATATGGGGATTATATACCGTCGCTCATCGATGTCCTAATGTATTCTATTTCGCCGATAACCGCAATAATCGCCGGCTACATAGGGTTTAAACTCGCACCGGAGAAAAGGGAGGAGCTATACGCATATACTAGGGAAGGGGGTTTCGGCCCAACATTACTCTACCGCCTCAGGGGTGACCTCAAAAAATTTAAATATGTTCTCTTCGGCTCATATAGAGTTGAGTGAAAACTGCGTGGCGACATATTGATGAATGCACCCAAAGAGATAAGAACCTATTGCCCAAGATGTAATAAGCATACCGTTCATACTGTATCCCTCTATAAGGATGGTAGGCGCAGGGCTCTGGCTAAAGGTGAGAGGGCGCATGAGCGTGAGCGAAGAGGCTATGGTGGACAGAAGTATCCCATGCTTAGGCGCAAGGCTAAGACCACAAAGAAGCAGACGCTAAAGCTTAAGTGTAAGGATTGCGGCTACACGATCCATAGGGAGGGCATACGCTTAAAGAAGCTTACAATTCAATAATCTGTTACGGTGATTTATATGAGGTTGTGGGAGAAGATTATACCTAAGCCTAGAAGCAACTTTATACAGGTTAAGTGCCCTGACTGTGGGAACGAGCAGATAACCTTTAGCCATGCTGCATCGGTTGTCCGCTGCAACATTTGCGGTGCGGTTCTAGCTGAACCTACTGGTGGAAAAGCAGATATTAAGGGTGAGATAGTAGCTAGATTTGAATAGTGGGTGTAAGCGCCGGGGTGTAATATGCCAACTATTAAGAGTGAGGAGTGGCCCGAGGTTGGCGAACTCGTAATATCCACAGTTAACGAGATAACTGATTATGGGGCCTATGTAACCCTAGACGAGTATGGTGGTAAAGAGGGGTTCCTACATATATCTGAGATATCATCTGGCTGGATAAGGAATATTAGAGACTTCATCCGCGAGGGCGAGAAGGTCGTCCTAAAAGTTTTGAGGGTTGACCCGGAAAAAAGCCAAATAGACCTATCACTTAGGAGGGTTACGCAGCGAGAGAAGAAGGAAAAAATCCTCCTCTGGAAGAGGAGTAGGAAGGCTGAGAGCCTCCTTAGGAGCGCATCCCAAAAGATTGGGATCACCCTTGAGGAGCTCTATGAGGAGGTTGCTGAACCCCTTGAGGGGACCTTTGGCGACATTTATGGAGGGCTTGAGGCTGCCGCTAGAGAGGGTGCTGATGCCTTAGTGAGGGCTGGCATAAGGAGTGAGGTAGCCAGCGTCATCGCGGAGATAGCGAGGGAGAAGATTAGGGTTTCAGCAGTTAAGGTTAGGGGCATACTGAATATATCATGCACGAAGCCGGATGGAGTCTTAAGGATAAAGGAGGCACTGCTAAAGGCCAAGGAGATCGGATCCAAACGCGGCTCAGAAGTTAAAATATATGTTATAGCTCCACCAAAATATCAGGTTGAGGTCACGGCCAAAGACTATAAGGAGGCAAACATGCTCCTAAAGAAGATAGCGGACACCGCCATAAGCATGATAACAAAGCTCGGCGGCCAGGGATCCTTCGAGGGCGGATAGGGGGCAATGGTCTGGCTGCTCAGGAAGTGTATTAAATGTGGAAGATATACTCTTAAAAGGGACTCATGCCCATACTGTGGTGGTGAAGTTCGCGTTCCGCACCCCGCAAGATTCTCGCCGGATGATAAGTATGCCTCCTATAAAAGTGCCCTTAGGAGTGTAATGGATGAGGAAGACAGTAATAGTGGAGAAAGAAGAGGTTGAGTTAAGGAATCCCATCCTCATAGAGGGCCTTCCAGGCCTAGGGATGGTTGGCAGAATAACCGTTAAATATTTGATAAGGCAGCTGAAGGCTAAGAAATTTGCCGAGCTATATTCACCCCACTTCGCCTATTATGTCCTCATCGACGAGAATGGCAGCATAAACCTCTTAAAAAACGAATTCTATTATTGGAGGAATGATTCCGGGGAGAATGACCTAATACTCCTAACTGGTGACGCACAGGCCCAGACTGTTGAGGGGCAGTATGAAGTCGCAGACGCAATAATTGATTTCGCAAAGAGGAATGGGGTCAAAACAATTATAACCGTGGGCGGCTACAGGAAAGATGTTGTGGGCACACCCAAGGTCTTCGCATCAGCAACAAGTCAAGAAGCCCTCAAGAAGGCCCTAGACGCCGGTGCATTGAATAGTCCGCCGGGAAGCCCCATAATAGGCGCCGCCGGGCTACTACTTGGGCTAGCAAAGTTTAGGGATATGGATGGAATCTGTCTCCTAGGCGAGACCCCGGGCTACATACCAGATCCGAGGGCCGCGAAAAGTGTCCTATCAATCCTCATGAGAATATTAAATTTGAGATTGAACTTGGCAGATTTAGATAAGGAGATTCATAGGATTGCTCAGATTGAGGAGCAAATGAGGAAGATTGAGGAGGAGCGTAGAGCTACTGAGAGGGAGATTCGGAGGATTGAGGAGGAGAAAACCTCCTATATTGGATAAAAATCCGCTGTTATGCTCCTTTAATTTTAGACGATGAAGTTCTGCTGTCTCCCCATATACTTCTGCAGGATCTTCTTGTACTCTTCTAGGTCGCTAATGGTGTGGTTTATTGTGCTTATATGGAAGTTTACGATCTCATAAATCTCCTCCTCAGAGTCCGCTTCAAGAATATCGCTTTTAATCTGCTCAATTATTAGCTGCGTTAACTCATTCCTTACTGAGACGGACTTGAAAGACTCTATAATCCTCCTCCTGAGCTCATTTACCTGCGGCTTAGGTAGCTCACCCCTAATAATCTGGTTAGCGATCCTATCTATAGTGCTCTCATCTGATAGAGGTATGCTTTTTCTCGCAGCAACCTCCCCATTAGGGGTTAGGAAGATTAGTAGGGGAACATTATTAACATCATAAAGTTCTGTCAGCTCAGTATTCTCCGGATCTTCAACGTTGATTAGGCGAACCCGTATATTCTTCCTCCTCTGAAGTCTCCTCATTAATGGGATTAGGCTCCTCTTACTTTCGTAGAAGTCCGAGTAGAAATATATTATCTCGACCTTCTCATCAGCCATGCCCTTCAGATTCCCCTTCTAACCTGATTAAGATACCTAGGACTCTAGAAGTTTACAGATGAATAAAAATGGAGGAGGCTAAAAATATTTTGATGGCGATCCCGTTCCCAGCTAAGCCGTAACCTTCTTCGGCGCTTCCACCTTCTTAGTTATCTCCTTTACAACGCCCGCGGCGATGGTTGTGCCCATATCGCGTATGGCGAACCTCCCAAGCTCTGGGAACTCGGTGTATACCTCGAGGGCCACAGGTCTTACAGGCTCAAATCTAACCAGGGCGCTGTCTCCAGTCTTTAGGAATGCTGGTTTCTCCTCAATTGTTTGGCCGGTTCTGGGATCTATCTTCCTTATAAGCTCAGCGAATCTGCATGCAACTTGGGCTGTGTGGACATGTAATACTGGTGTGTATCCAGCAGCTATGGCCGTTGGGTGATAGATGACTATTATCTGCCCTATAAACTCCTTAGCGACTGTTGGTGGATTATCTAATGGCCCGGCCACATCACCACGTCTAATATCAGTCTTTGCCACACCCCTAACGTTGAAGCCAATATTATCGCCAGGCTCGGCTCTCGGTATCCTCACGTGGTGCGTTTCTATAGATTTAACCTCGCCCACAACGCCTGAGGGCATAAAGATGACTTTATCGCCTTCCTTAAGCACACCAGTCTCAACACGTCCTACCGGAACAGTTCCAACACCAGTTATCGAATATACATCCTGTATAGGTATCCTTAATGGCTTATCAATCGGCTTCGGCGGGACCTCAAATGAGTCCAGTGCCTCATAGAGCGTTGGACCCTTATACCATGGCATATTTGGACTTGGCTTAACTAGGTTGTCGCCTGTCCATCCGGATGTTGGTATGAAGGGTATTTTCGCAACGTTATAGCCAACTAACCTAAGCATTCGGCTCACTTCATTCTTAATCTCCTCATAGCGCTCCTTGCTCCAGTTAACCGTTGGATCATCCATCTTGTTGACACAGACGATCATCTGCCTAACTCCCAGCGTGAATGCTAGGAACGCGTGCTCCCTAGTCTGTCCTCCAGGCCCTATACCGGCCTCAAACTCACCCTTCTTGGCTGAGACGAAGAGGATTGCTGCATCCGCCTGGCTTGCTCCCGTTATCATATTCTTCACGAAGTCCCTGTGTCCCGGCGCATCTATAATTGTGAAGAAGTATTTTGGTGTCTCGAACTTTAGGTATCGTAGGTCTATTGTTAGGCCTCTCTCCCTCTCCTCCTTGAGGTTATCGAGTATCCAGGCATACTTGAATGATTCCTTGCCCATCTTTCTAGCCTCTTCCTCGTACTGCTTTACTGTCCGCTCATCGACTACGCCAGCCAAATATAGGAAGTGCCCCATAGTTGTTGATTTGCCATGATCTACATGTCCGATTATGACTAGGTTCAAGTGGGGTTTCTCTGGCTTACTCATCCTTCATCCTCCAAATACATATTTATTATTCGGCTTGATTAAAATCATTTCATTCAGTTATTTTAAGTTTACTTTTTCACTAGCTTAAAAGTTTTTGGTATTCTCATAGAGAAATGGGTTTGTTACGTCATCGCGCCGATCAATATATTTGACTGGGATATGCCTTTCCGGACTCACAATAGGCTTAGCCCTTCCTATAACCTCAAATCTGATAAGCGTTGACTTATACCACTTGATTCCTGGGTTCACACCAACCGGAAATCTCAGTTTAATGGTGAACTTCTCATAGTTTGCTTCCTCATAAAGGGTTTTATATCTGGAGAAGTCTCTTATGGCATCGGTTATTACGCAGTTCATTCTTAGGAGCATCCTCTCAACTGCCATCCACTTCCTGAAAGAGGCCTCGGCGGTTGAGAGGCCGAAGTATCCAACGCCTTCATTCCTTAGACATGCGACTCCCCTGGATAGGAAGGCCTTAAGTCCGCTTAGAGTTTCTAGGGGCTCCGATGAGAATACATCGAATGCTCCAATAAGATCTTTCGGTAGGGGGTCTGAGACATTATATTTTTGGAATTCTATATCTAGGCCGTGCTCCCTACTCTTCCTCCTTATATATTCGCCTAGTCTCTCATCGATGTCTAAGACAAATATTCTTGAGGGGAGCCGTGTTAGGGCCAAGGCTATACTTAACAGGTCATCGTCGCCTATCAGTATGAGCGCCTTATCAGCTAGGTCACCATAATAGTGCATGAGGGCAATCCTAGAGATCACATCCTGCTCACGCATATATCCTTGGAAGAACTCGATCCTTGGAGATGGCCTATCATTAATGACCCGCACATAATCGTCCAATAAACTCCTAAATTTCCCATCAAACATTATCTTCTTCCCCTCACATCCGCTGCAGATTCCAGCCTTAAACTCCAAAATCCTTCTATCTATCTCTTTTAAGCCCTTCTCAGTTAAATGTAATATGCCATCTTCTACGCTGATAAAACCCTCCCTGAAAAGATCATTTAATGCCTTAATAAAATCCTTAACAGTAAAGTGGCTTTCATCTAGGAGATCCCAGAAGCTCTTACTAGACTTTAGGAGACTTTGGAGTATTTGAGACTTGATTCTTCTCATAGAAATCCCTTCTCACAATCTTTTTCTCAATAACCTTAGGCTCAAGCTCCTCAACCAGCAAATCAAAGGCCTTAATGGCACATTCATCAGAACCACACGTAAATATGTCTAGGGCAACATAACCATGCTCAGGCCATGTATGAACGCTCAAGTGGGACTCGCTCAAAATATATGCGGCCGAGACACCATGAGGCTCAAACTGATGGAAAATCGAGGAGACAACGTGAAGACCGGATTTAGAGACAACCCTATCCAAAATAGCGCGTAGATCTTCTACCCTCGCGATCTTCCTGGGATCTACTCCCAGGAAGTCTGCGATGATGTGGATGCCCAACTTTAACATCCACCGTTTCTTTTTTGCGATTTGCCAGCGAGATTGTTGTTTGCCAGCACCGCATACAGAGCTAGTTCTCCTTATTCTTCAGAATTATAGAGTGAATTTTTATAAATATTTCGATTAAAAGAGATTGGATCTACAAGACTAAAATTTTTATTAAAAATCAAATAAAAATCTATTTTTAGAAAAAAGGCTGGAAAAAACCCAAATTTCCAGACACTTTTTCTAAATAAATCGCTAAAAATTATCCAATTTGTCTAGAAAGCCCAAATTGTTTAATGTAAATTCTTATTTTCGGGTTTAAATGTCGGGTCTTTTGAGAATTAATGTTGAGTTTAGGGCGTCGATGGTCGCTATCTCGGCGTCCGATAGAACTGTCTCATTCATTTCGGCGTCTAAGATCCTAATAGTATTGCCCTCCCTAGAGATTAGGATCACGTTCTCAACTATTAATCTTCTGCCCAGACATGGATCCTCAAAATAAACTTTTAGTAGGCACATGATTCAACCCACCCCTTTTAGACTAGCCTCCATATTCTCCCAAATATCTCTCTTAGATCGTCTATTGCTATGCTAGATTTAAGCGGTTCCCTCTTTAAACATGAAAGATATAGGTCCCTGTCAAATCTAACTATGCCGTCAACCTTTAGGTTAAGTTTAGCCGCCTCTTCTAAAAGGATTTCTTTAATGTCCTCTGTAACCTTATTGGCTATGGTCCATGAATCCTTGTTTAGGTTTTCAGCTATGTTCTTTAGTGTTAGGGCTGTCTCCAGAGACTCTATTGTTGGGTCAACGATTATGAGTAGGCTGTCGCATGCTTCCTCAAGCCTTCTGCCAATATGTTCCACTCCAGCATCGGTATCTACTAGGACGATCTCATCCCCCTCTAGGACTAGGCCACTCAGTAGGACTCTCGCTAGAATATTAAATGGGCATGCGCATCCCTCACCATACTCCCTAACTTTCCCTATAGTTACTAGGCCTATCCCCTCCCTTGAGGTGGCGATATACTCTCTTGGTAACAAATTAAGCCTTATTCCCTCCCTCGCCCTGGCTAGTGCGCCAACTATGCTGGGCAGATCCCTCTCCATCTCCTCCTCTTCCCTCTTTCCTCCAATATAATCGATTAGGGGTTTGGGGGGTTCAACACCCAAAAAATATGGGAGCAGAATGTTAGATTCATCAGAGTCAACTATATAGACTTTGAAGCGCTCGGAGAGTATCCGAGAGGCCAAAACAGTTATGGCAGTCTTTCCAGTTCCACCTTTACCGCACACCATCACCTTTATTGGAGCCTTCATACTCAACGCCTTCACACTAATATAATATGGAGGCTGCAGATATGTTTTGGTAATGGTAGTCAGCGACCCAATAAACTGGAAATATTTTTATGTCATTGGGTTGAATGGTAAAGGTGGGACCTACACCATGATATTTTACCCGGCTAATAAGAGCTGCCAAAGACTAGTGTTTACTCTTTAATATTCAAGATGCTCTCTTTAACCTTCTTAAAGTCTAATAGGGCTATGGATGCTGCTTCAAGAAATGTTTGGACTGGAATTATTTTTATGCCCCTCTCGGCCAACATCTTTTCCGTGTCAAAATTCTTCAACCTCTCATAGTTATATCTTGGTATAATGAGGGTTCGGGCATACTGGTCTGAGAGGGCAGCTTCAATCTTACCCATCCCCCTATAGTCGAGTCCACCGACGGGCCAAACCTCGCCGAGCGCGGTTATAGCGCCAGTCATGATAACTGTTGGATCAACTTCGACACCCGTTAGGGCAGAGAGCATGGCCACCGCTATTGCGAGGCCAGCTGAGGGCCCGGAGACGGGTGGTCTTGTTATGCCGGGTCCAATCATCTGCTTCTCCATTCCCTTAGCTGGCGTAACCAGTTCAACATATACATCGTAGTTCTTGAACTTCCAATTTGATATCGAGTTTATATGTATAAATGCGTCGTATGCGCTCGCAAGTATGCTCTCGCCTGTCTCACTCCCAATCACATGAACTTTCCCCGATCCCTCTGGATTAACCACGACCTCTATTACCCCGACGAAGCCGCCCAGCTCACCGCGCTCCCCGAGGGCTACAAGTCCATAGCTCTTTCCCACCTCCGGATTAGGTATCCTAACGGTCTCAAGCACCATCTTCTTAGCCTCCTCAACAGCCTCATCATATGTCCTCTCTAGGGCCTTCTCAAAGTGATAGAGCTTCAGCGGATAATTCTCCGGCCCAATATTCTCGATCTTCCCTAGTAGGTCTGGGTCTCTAGGATCAATTTTGAGAACTTCGAAGAGCCTTTCTAGGTCGCTCTTATATAGCTCCTCTATCTCAGCTCTCTTTTCTGGCCTATATTTTATTGTCTGGGCGAGCCTATAGCATGCCTCCAGCTCCTTCGTTCTTAGGCGGTTGGCGTCATCGATTGTATCCGCTATCTTCCTTGGGCTGAGAATCTTCTTCTCGAAGATCCTCAGTATATCCTCTGAGGAGAGACCTTTCTCAAGATGATGCTTATACCTCTTAAGGTGTATCTCTATTATCTCGAGCTTCTCCTCCTTATTCTTTGGATAGGTGAACTCGAAGTGTCTTGTGAAGCGCTCTAGTAGGGCTGGATCAAGGATCTCAATACGGTTCGTTGCACCGATGACAACAACGTTTGTTAGGGGCGTGAATCCATCCATCTCAGTCAGCAGCTGTGAGACGACTCTATCAATTACCGGATCGTGAGTCCCCCTTCTAGGAGCTATAGCGTCAATCTCATCGAAGAATATTATTGCTGGGGCATTCTTACGAGCATCCTCAAATATGTCGCGTATAGTCTTCTCCGGATCGCCATAGTGTCCCTGAAGAATAGATGGCCCATTAATATTGTAAAACCAAACATTATTCTCTCCGGCTATTGCCTTGGCGAGTAGAGTCTTGCCAGTGCCGGGCGGGCCATAAAATATGAATCCTTTAGGAGGCTGATAACCAGCTCTAACGGCTAGATCAGCATCTAGAGCCAAAGATATTTCCTTAATTATCTCCTCCTTTATCCCGTGAAGCCCCCCAACATCGCTATACCGCTCCTTTGGGGCTATTCTAATAGCCGCCCTCTTAGCCGCCTCAGTCTTCTCCGCGGATGTATAGCTCTTCAGTCTTCGGGCTGCTGCCCTAAAATCGCTCAGCGTTATCTCCTTCTCGACGGATTCAATCTGGGGATCTTCCCTAGACCTAGCAAATATTTTATCTATTAGTTTGCGTTGTATCGGCCTATACTTCTCGCTCACAACTATATCAAATGCATTGCATACGTCTGCGGGGGTCAGCTTTGTTCCACCCACACTTCTTAACGTGTCCTCGAGCGTGTCAATTATCTCGCTTGGATTAAGGGCTAAGCCATACTTCTCACATTTTCTCCTCGCTATCTCAATAAGCATGCCCCTATTAATTCCAGCGTCTAGGTCTATTGTTCCGACAATACCCCTCCTTCTAAGGGTCTCCGTAATCACCTCATACTCGTTTGTGGATATTAGTAGGATGCACCGGTAATTCTTCTTCTGCAGATCATCGATCTTCTCCAGAAAGACTGTTTGAACCCTCCTCTCCTCCATGCCAACCTCCGTTGAAGATGCAAATCGGCTCCCAAACGCCTGAAACTCATCAATTAATATTACGCTGGGCCTCTGAAATGCTGACTCGAAGAATGCGCTTAGCTGCTGAGCGCTCCTACCATACCACATAGTGTATACTTCCTCCGGTTTCAATGAAGCATAGTGGACGACTAGGCTATATTTCAGGCCAGCCTCAAAAATCTCCCTCTGACATGCCTCCGCAAAGAATGTCTTCCCACTCCCCGAACTGCCCTTTAGAATAAAGACTTTTGGTGGTGGAACCGGGCTGTTCTTTCGTATCTCCGGATCCCGGAATATGTGATAGTATGCGCTTAGAAGAACCTTCTCAAACTCCTCATCCCTCCCAACTACATCAGCCCTTGTCGCCTTTGGGAAGTCCATTCGCTTTCTTATTGCCTTAGCTTTTCTCTCGGCCTCAGCCTTCCTCTTCTCGGGGGGTTTCTGTAGGAACCTCCAGAGCCTATACTGCCATGATGTCAGGTAAAGTAGTGGCGCGAATATTTTTCTCAGTTTAGGCCTATTATACCACCACTGGCCCGTAAACTCCTCTTCTTCCTCCTCATACATACGCCTCACCAGACATTACTGTATACAGCCAGTATAGTATGTAGAGACTTACAGCAACGAGTAGGCCGACCATTATCCAGCGTATCTTTGAGATGCCCTCACTCTTACTTCTAAAGTAAGAGTCTAATATGAAGAATGTATTGAGGTAGGCTACAGCTACACCAATCAAAATAAATATTGCCATATTTACTGGCTCCGGAAACCTAATAAAGAATATGCTCGATGGGCCCCTACTGTAGGCTTGTAGCATGATCCTAACAACATATCCTAGCGTTTGATTATTCTCGTTAGGCACCTCAATCTCCTTAAGCACAACAAAATATCCTTGAGACGTAACTGTTGGAGACCCAATCCTTCCATAAAAGTCGCTGTCAATAGTATAGACGCCTATAACCCCATGCCATGTGGTATTAGAGTTAAAGGATATTAAGAGGTCGTATCTGCCCCTAACCCTAGGCTGCATATATATTATCGAGGTCTCCCGCTTGTATGGATCTATCTCTCTCGAAAAGAATGCGACCCTAAAGACGTTTGAGCTTGGCGATACACAATCGACGGATAGGTTGGTTACAGGAGGCCATATTATAACCGCTAATGTATCGTTCGCTAATATCTCGATGTTTGGAAATGAGAATTCAACGGTGAGGGCAGGGTTTAATAAGGCTGCTATTGAAAGCATGAATGTGATCGTCAGGAAAGTTAAGAGATTCGGCTGTGACGGGAGTTTGCTAGGCACATGTTTTAGAAGGCAATCAGCATATTTGAAAAATCTCTTCCTTTCCATCTTTTCTCTATCTCTTATCTAATATGTTTTTGTCCTTTCTCTGCGATAAATATTTCTCTTAGAAGTGGAGAAGGAATTAATTGGTTGGAAAGTGTAATTGAGGTTGTTTTTGGGTGGATTAGAGGTTTATGTCTAAGCGGAAGTATTGGGGTGAGATTAAGGATCCAATCTATGGCTATGTTTACATAACTGAGGCTGAGAAGGAGATTATTGATTCATATCCATTTCAGAGGCTGCGTAGAATAAGGCAGCTAGCCGGAGCCGAATACGTCTATCCAGGAGCAAACCACACCAGATTTGAGCATTCAATCGGGGTCATGCATCTGGCCGGATTAATGGTTGATAATCCGCAGCTATCCCAGATTATATCTGAAGATGAGGCTCAGATGATAAGGATAGCGGCTTTACTCCATGATGTTGGACACGGCCCATTCTCGCACGTATTCGAGCATGTCCTCACAAAGTTCCTTGGTAAGACACATGAGGACATGACACAGTGGATAGTAACTAGCTCTGAGCTTAGGGATATTATAAGTAGTTTGGGTTATGATCCTAGCGTTATTGGCGCTTTAGCTGTCGGCCGCTTAAATAAGCCTAAGATGGCATTTATGGATCAAATAATTAGGAGTGCTGTTGATGCTGATAAGCTTGATTTCGTCGTTAGGGACACCTATCATACCGGCGCCGAGTATGGTTTTGTGGATGTTTTCCGGCTTATACGCACATTAGATGTGATCGAGGGGAACCTATCGGTTGATGTGGGTGCATTATCGGCCCTAGAATCCTTCATACTGGCTAGGATAGAATCGTTCAAGAGCATATACTTTCATAGGGTTGGAAGGGCGGTTCAGATAATGCTTGCAATCGCCATGGAGAACGCTAAGGATGAACTTGGCCTTGTCGACTTCAAGTCTCCTGAGGAATATTTATCCCTAAACGATTATACTCTTTGGACTAAGCTAAAGGAGTGTGAAAAGTCTAGGAATATTATTGAGAGGCTTGAGAGGCGGAGGCTGATAAAGTGCGCCTATGACCCCCCACCATTCTATATTAAGGATAGAATAGTCTCAACAATATTTAATGTTGAGGGGATAAGGAATAGGATAAGAGATCAAATAGCTGAGGAGGCTGGCATAAGTCCACAAAATGTGATAATTGATGTCCCAACACTCCCCTCGGTTCCGTACCACCACGCCTTTCCACTAGAGCCCATGGAGATACCAGTATTCCAGAAGACTAGGGAGGGCAGGAAGATTTCGGGTAGACTCAGTGAGGTCTCCGGAATATTCGATGTCCTTAAAGGCTTCATGAATATCTTAAGGGTTTATACTGAGGAGGAGTATTTGAGGAGAGTTCAAGAGGTCTCCGAGAAATTATTTGGCGAGCTGCCCTTCTCAATGAGAATATCATATTAGGGTGGCGGTATTGGAGATTACACTTAAGGGTAGACCTATAGTCGCCGGCCACGCTACTGGACGCGCCCTAGTCTCATCCAAGCCCCTCACCTTCCTAGGTGGTGTAGATCCGAAGAGCGGTGTGATCGTCGAGGTTGGGCACGACCTATATGGTAAATGTATTAAGGATTCAATCCTATGCTTTCCACACGGTCACGGCTCAACAGTTGGCAGCTTTATTCTTTATGCTCTCGCCAAAAGCGGCTTAGCCCCAAAGGCCATAATTAACTTGATAGCCGACCCAGTCGTTGTTGTTGGCGCCGTCATCGCCAATATACCAATGGTTGATGGGATTGACATCACAAAGATTGCAAATGGAGATATTGTTGAGGTTGACGGTGAAAGGGGAGTTGTGAGGGTTTATAGGGGGAGCTAGGCATGTATCTGACTAGGGAGGAGGAAAGAATCTATGATGGTGAGATGGGCTGGGCCTATCAGGTCTCAATGAGGATACTGGTTAAACTGGGCGAACTATATGGTGCAAGCCGCTTAATACCAATAGAGTCCGCGCATATATCTGGAGTCTCATACAAGACGGTTGGGGATGCGGCAATAGAGTTTCTTAGGGCGCTATCCGAGTCCAATGGAAGGGTTAAGGTTAGGGCCACAATAAACCCCTCCGGAGTAGACCAAGACCGCATACTCTCTAATATCCTCCCAAGTGATCTTGTTAATAGGCAAATGGAAATAGTTAGGTTATATGAGGAGATTGGGGCAACTTTAACATTAACATGCACACCATATTATATTGAGACACCTAAAAGCGGCGCACACATATCCTGGGCCGAATCCTCAGCCGTGATATATGCAAACTCAATAATTGGTTCATGGACTAATAGGGAAGGTGGGCCGAGCGCCCTAGCCTCAGCATTAATAGGTAAGACCCCAGATTACGGATTGCACAGACCGGAGAATCGGCAGCCCTCAGTGCTAGTGAAGGTTGAGGCAAAACTAAATAGTGAGGCGGACTACGGCGCATTAGGCCTATATCTAGGCAGGATTCTAGGCGAGAAAATACCGCTAATACAAGGATTACCAGGCGCAGGTGAGACAGACCTCAAGCAGATGGGGGCCGCGATGGCAACCAGCGGCATGGTTCCAATGTTCCATATTGATAGAATTGGGAGGTCTGCCGGAGGGATCGAGAAGATAACAGTCGATGAGAGGGATATTATTAAGACCCGCCTAGACCTATCAACATCATCTGGGAGGCCGGATCTAGTCTTCATTGGCTGTCCGCACTGTTCACCTAACGAGATTAGGCTCGTCTCAGAGCTGATTAGGGGTAGGAGAGTTAGGAGCGACGTTAGACTCTGGATTTGCACATCCAACTTCATACGTGAGAAGATGAGGGAGCATGCTAGGATTATTGAGTCGGCTGGTGGAAGAGTTATGTGCGGAACATGCGCTGTGGTAACGTGGCTGAAGAATCTAGGGGTCGAAACCATAATGACGAACTCGGCTAAAACAGCCTACTATGCACGGTTACTAGACGGCGTTGGAGTCATATTTGCACCAATATCCGAATGCATTAACGTAGCATGCCAATAGGCACGCACGCCATTAGGAGGAGAGGGCTATGAAAAAAGATACCTCCCTATCCTCCACGCCCCTCCAGCCTACGCCTAACCTCCTCAATTACTCTGAGAGCCCTCTCGGAGACTGGGACCCTAGCCCTCTCAAACCTATCCCTAGGATGGGTTAGGGGGGCGGTTGCATCTAAGCCAACCTTCGTTGTTAAGCCCGTCTCCATATCGGCTGATGGATCAAGAGTTGAGCCCCTAACATTCCGAATAATCATTAAATCCTCGCTAGCTTGGAAGCGCGTTGCAATAGCCCACTCAACATCACTCATATTGAAAACATCCACATCCTCATCCACAATAACAGCGTGCTTAAGGCTTGGGTGGGCTGCAAACGCAGCTAAAAGAGCATTCTTAGCATCTCCATCACTCTGCTTCCTAATTGATATGACCGCATGAAGCCACCCACACCCACCCATAGTAAGGTTAACCGCCCTAACCTCGGGAACGACCTTGGAAACAGCATCATATATGGCTGCTTCTCTAGGCAAGCCCATGAGCAGCATATGCTCCGGGCCACCCGGTAGAAGAGCCTGATAAATATAGTCTTCCCTCCGCATAACATTGATAACCTCGACGATGGGCTGCATCCTCCGAGCATCATAAGCGCCAGTTATATCCACGAAGGGCCCCTCTGGAACCTCCTCAACATGAGAGATCCTCCCCTCAAGGATTATCTCGGATTCAGCTGGAGCATATGCATCCACCTTCTCACATTTTATTAAAGTTAGGCGCCCGTTAAGCAGCCTATTCGCAACCCCATACTCGCTGACCCCGAAGGGTGGTGAGGAGGCAGCAGCCAATAATACGGCTGGGTGGACGCCTATAGCTATGGCAACATCCAAGCTTCTCCCAGTCTCCCTAGCCATGCTCCAGAGCCTAAATAGATGTCTAGGAACAAGCCTTATCGCCATCCGCCTATCATCCAGTACAAGGAGCCTATGAACAGAGACATTCTCAATCTTACCATCTGGGCTCCTAGCGGAGACTATTGCTGAAGTTATATAGGGGCCTGCATCACGCTCAAAATGCCTTAAAACTGGAATCCTAGAGAGTTTAGGCTCCTCAACAACCTCCCTAACTGGGCCATCATCAACAATCCTAGGGGTTTCAGGCCTATTAATCGCCTCAATCAGATCCCTATAGAGCCTATCCTGCGTCGTTCCAATAGCTAAGCATAGCCGCCTCCTAGTTGCGCAGACATTTCCAACAACCCTAACATTAAACCCCTCAACATTATCGAAGAAAATTATTGGCGCATTGGGAACGGATTTCATTATGGCGGATATCTCAAAGTCCACGGATACGCTGTCCTTTACGTGGATTACCTCACCCTGATCCTCCATCCTCTCAAGGAACTCTCTAAGGCTCACGTCCACTCCCGCCTTTCAGAATCTTCTCCAGAAGCCTTACAAATATATGGCTGGCCCTAGCCTCATCAACCGTCTTTAGGAAGACCGAGACTAGAACCATCTTGTTTGTCACGGCTGCAAGCCTCTCAGCTATGAATCTAGCCGTTACAACACTCCGCTCACCTAGGAGGGTTGAGGATATGGGCATCCTAGATATTTCCGGCCTAGTTGGTATCGAGACGGCTAGGGTCCCGAGGCTCTCATCGCCCTCGCTAAGTAGCACAATATAAGAGTTCTTCAGCTCCATCACTGTAGCCGAGAGCGAGACGCCCTCCTCAGTCGCCTCCTCATGGAATATCTTAGCCCTATATGCCAATCTATCACCAGCCTATGCCTTAGAGAGCATCCTTCTAAGCTCCTCACCATTCCTCCTTAGCCAGCTGAAGAGTATCCTTAGGTCGACACCAATATTGAAGTTTCGCACCCCCATCTCAATGTATCTCTTCGCATCCTCCGGGCTCCCTATCTCTGCCCTAGGCTCAACACCCATCTTAAAGGCCATTTTAATAGTCTTCTCCTCAGCCTCCCTAACCTTCGGATGATTTATCTCCCCAGGAACACCTATACTTATTGAGTAGTCGACTGGGCCGAACTGAACCATATCAACACCCTTAACTGAAAGAATCTCCTCAAGGTTCTCAACAGCGGACTTCCTCTCAATCATTAATGCGACGACGGCATCCTCACACATCTTTACGACCTCAGCTGGTGAGGAGAGAACACCGACATATCCAACCCTCCTATCCATTCTAAAGCCGCTAACCCCCCTAGGCTCAACCCTAACCGCCCTAACAGCCTCCTCAGCATCCTCAACAGACATTATGTCAGCGAAGAGAATATTTTGAATTCCAGCCGCCAAAGCCCTTCCGGCCAAGTAAACCCTAGGCTGCTGATCAATCTTTATCATTGTTGAGATGCCAGTTAGCTCAGCTGCCCTAGCCAGATTATCTAGGTCATGCAGGTCATATGGGCCATACTCGCTGAGAAACTCAACGTAATCGTACATGCCAGTGTAGCCGATAACCTCAACTAAACCGGGCCAAGGACAGATAATCCTCGTCCCAATGGTTGGCTCACCCTTTCTCAGAAGCTCCCTAAGCCTATTAACCCTCAAACATACCCCTCCAACAACCCTATATAACTCTCCCAGAACAGACATTATAAAACTTAGCACTAGAAGAAATCGTATAAATTTAGTAGGAGCCTATATTTTGGGGCTAAGCATGTTGGATTCGGCGGATAGGGCTAAGAAAATACTACGTATTCTAAGGGAGAATTTCCATATTCCAAATATGTCGGAATTGTGCTCCGATCCCTTCAAAACCCTAATAAGAACGATTATAAGTCAGTCAACTGCTGAGGCAAATACTAGAAGGGCCTTTGAGAATCTCTCAGCTAATATGTCAATAACCCCAGAGAGCCTAGCTGAGGCGGATACCAGAGATATTGAGAATGCCATAAGGGTTGCAGGTCTATACAGAAATAAATCCATCATTATCAAGAGGGTTTCGGCCATGATACTTGAGAAGTTCAACGGTAAACTAGACTTTATATATTCGCTGCCCACAGACGAGGCTAGGAAGATCCTCCTAAGCCTACCTGGAGTAGGGCCTAAGACAGCCGACATAATCCTACTCTTCTGCGCCAAGAAAACCGTTCTACCAATCGACACCCATGTAAGTCGGGTCTCTAGGAGACTAGGCCTAGTGCCCAAAGAAAAAGTTAATTATGAGGATATTAGGGCTGAGCTAGAAAGATTATATGATCCTAGGGATTATTTTGCCGTCCACATGCTCCTCATAGCTCTGGGAAGAACATTTTGTCGGGCTATAGGTCCAAGGTGCCGGAGCTGCCCAGTTAACAATCTCTGCCCATCAGCGGAAAAACATGCCTAATCCACCAACCACCTCAATCTCATTTCCCCTTTCATCCAGCCTTATCTGCCCAACCCTAATCCTCGATATCGGCCCATCAACATTAGTGTAAATTTTTATTGTTCCCCTCTCAAAGTCTACGCAATTAATTGTCCCAATGCCGAGGAAACAGCCTTTCTCATCCTCTAGAGCCACTAGAAGCCCTTTCTCATCGCCCCTATGAATAATCCTTAATGGCTTATTGAGCTCGGCCAATATCTTCGCTCTTTCCTCATCACTTAACGTAGCCCCCTCTCTCAATACCAAAATAATTGAGTCCTGACAACTCTCACAATAGACCACCCTATCACCCAAAACCTCATCCATCCTCTTCCTTAAGATCTGATCCTGCTTGCCCCTAATACCCAAGCACCCATCAACCTTCACCCAGCTTAGTGGATATGAGCGGACCTTAGCATCCCTCAAGAACCTCCTATATGAGGATTCTCTAATCAGCTTCCTAGTCTCCCTATCCCTCCTCTTTATGTTCCTGGGCGTCTCAATATTAACGATGCTGATTCCTAGGCCAGTTAATAAGTCCACTAGGGGCTTCAGCTCATCTTTATCCTGTATCGCCACAACAAAGTTCGGCTGCAAACTCTTAATTAGGCGGAGCTTATAGTTCACGGCATCTAAGCCCTCAACCCAACCATCAGTATTAACAACTATGAAGTCTGAGCCGGCGACCAGCGCCCTACTCACTAACTCAACCAAACCATTTATAGTGGGCTCTATCACGCTCGATGGACTTGTAATACCCACAAAGACTATGCTGCTGGGCTGAAGATTGAAGGGATCTACAAGGGGCTTCCTCACAAAGCTTAAGCCCAAAGTTCCAGGTGGACCTACATCTGACTGTCCAAGATCCCCATCTATCAAAGCAACATTACGACCGGCGCCCAAGGCTACATTAGCTAGATACGTGCAGAAGCTCGTCTTTCCAGAGTCCACATTCCCCAAAACAGCAACCTTCACGCATCCTCCTACCCTGACAATCTTGCCCGCAGCCTCCTTCCATGAGGCTGGTATCGGATCCTCATCAATTAGGCTATAGGATGCCGAGTTCCCAAGGAGAAGCTCAATTTCAGAGTCCTCAAGGGCCTCAAGCGGTATGCGCCTCCCCCTCCGGATGATAATATGATCCCCAACCTTTATTGGTGCGCCAAAGGCCCTTAGAGCGCCTGAGTATAGAGAGATGCATGCTGGTCCATCTACTAGAAGAGTTTTACCTCCCTCAATAGTCTGCCTCATCTAAATAACCCCCGTCGGGCTTATTTCTCACTCTTTTGAGGCTATCCTCACAGCCGACTCTGCATCGCTCAGCTTCCTCTTAAAACCCCTATCCTTAATCGTGCTCGTGCCAACCTCATTAACCATCTCAACAGTGGCACCCTCCGGAAGGGTCTTCTCCAACCTACGCGCAACCTCCTCAGCTAAGTCCGGCACACCCCTCCCAATCCTAACCTTCTTGACCTTAGCGGGGTTCCTCATCAACTCGGACAGTATTAAGTCTATTGCCCTCTCCATGCTTAAGCCACCCTCCCTCTTAAGAACCTTACCATCAGCCAGTATGGCAACCCCGAAAGTCTTTCCAGGATCAACGCCGATAACAAGCTCTTCATAAAGATTCTTGTCCATAACTATTCTTAGGGCCTCGTCCACAATCTTTGCTGGCTCAGTCCCACCATTATAAATCAAGATTTGTGGATGACCTATTCGGTCCGCTTCATCCCTAGTAGTTATAACAACCTTAATCGATGGCGGCACAGGCTCACCTGGGATGAGACTTAGGAATGGCACATTCCTGCTCTTAAGCTCATTAACGAGCATATAATATGCCCTGCCCGAAAGAGTTGCAACAGCCACCTGAGCCCTAACCCTCATAATATTTACGCCCAAGCAATACTAATCCTAATTACTAGAAAAGGAGAAGACTAGATTTAAATTTTTAACTATCATTAATTCTTCTTGTGTGAGCAGTTGGGCCGCTGGATAAGTACTGGCTGTCTTCCGCTCGACAGGGCTTTAGATGGAGGACTTCAACCTGGAGGACTAACGCTCATTTATGGTGAGGCTGAGACTGGAAAGACTAGCCTAGCCATTCAATGCTCTGTAAACGCTGCTAGAATGGGTTATAAGACACTATTTATTGATGCGGACGGAACATTCTCACCGCAAAGGCTTATGCAGATTGCCCTCCAAGACTTTAATGAGGCTTCACAATCAATAATCCTCTTCTCGCCCTCAACATTTGATGAGCAGTCCAAGATAATAGATGAGATTGAGAAGTATATTAGCAGAAGCACCGGTCTAATAGTCTTTGACACAATAACATCCCTCTATCGCTCAGAGATCGGAAGCAAAGAAGATGCCTTCAGAGCAAACAGAGAGATAAATCGGCAGGCCGCAGCACTCACACACATAGCAAAAACCTTTCAGATTCCAGTCCTAATAACGAGCCAGGTGAGGAATGTTCTAACTGAGATTGAAGCCTTCATTGAACCAGTTGCCTCAAGGGTTCTTAAATATTGGTCCACGGCAATAGTGGGCCTCTTCAGAACCAGTAGGCGGGGTGTTGTTAGGGCCCTCGTGGAGAGAAGCGGCGGGGTTGAGAAGAAGATAACCTTTTATTTGCTCGTTAGTGAGATTGGAGTACAGGAGTATGGCAGACTGAGTGAGTTCTAGAGGGACCTGGAATGTCGTTGCTCAATGAAATATTTAGCGCCCTATACTATATTTTTCCAGCATACTGCGCAAATGCTTCGCCAGTAATATTTGGTGGGGGCAAACCCATCGATTTTGGAAGAAAGTTTCTAGATGGAAAACCTCTTTTCGGCCCACATAAAACATATAGGGGCTTCATATCCGGATTGCTAATTGGAACCTTCGTTGGATGGCTTCAGGAGACAATAGCCCCAACCGCAGGCTTACCAAAAGGGAGCATGCTTCTAGGCTTCACTTTATCCCTCGGGGCCCTTATAGGCGACTTATTCGGCTCCTTCATAAAGAGGAGGCTAAATATTAAGCCCGGAAACCCCTTACCCATCATAGACCAAATAGATTTTGTGATCTTTGCCTTACTTTTCGCTTTAATAGTTGATGTGAATAGGCCAACGCCACTAAGCGCGCTCCTAATAATAGCCATAACCATACCAATACATGTCTCAGTGAATGCCTTAGCCTACCTACTACACTTAAAGGACAAACCCTGGTAATCTTTTCAACAACAGACTTTTATGTGATGAGGGATGAACGCGGAAAATTTTTAAATATAAACACGTTGAAAAGGCATTTGACTTGGAAAACTCTAACCGAAGCGCATATCTAAGCCAAGAAGCGCACATGAGTAGACTCAGCGGGATCAAAGCGGTGCTATTCGATTTATTTGACACGCTCCTCCTGATTAAGGACTCAAATATAAGCGAGAACTGTCTAAAAAACATACACAGGTTCCTAGTCTCTAATGGAGTGAACGTTTCATATGAGGATTTTATGCGAGCATATTCTGACGTGCGTAAGAGCCTCTATGATAGAATCAGTAAGAGGCTTGAGGAACCTCACTTCAAAATTAGAATAACTGATACTTTGAGAAGGTTAGGCTACAATTGCAATATTGAAGCTCCGATTGTGAAGGGGGCAACCGAAGCCTATTCGGAAGAGTTCGCACGACACGTATATTCAGATGAAGAAGCCCACCATACTTTACGTAGGTTACGTGAGAGGGGATATAAAATTGGTGTTATTTCAAACTTTGCCATACCAGAATGCGCCCACAAACTAATCAGCGATTATGGACTTAAGGACCTCTTAGATGTAACTGTCATTTCAGCCGAGGTCAATAGGCGTAAGCCGAGTCCAGAAATCTATAATTTCGCACTAGGCCTATTGGGAATTAATGCTGAGGAAGCCGTATTTGTCGGTGACACACCGGATATAGATATTAGGGGCGCAAAGGCTGTTGGTATGAAGACGATTCTAATATTGCGGAGGGAAATGGAGATTAGCGCCGAAGATAAGCCAGATTTCGTAATAAAAAGGTTAAGCGATCTCTTAAATCTACTTTGCGGTTAGAATGTAGAACCCCATATATGAGACTATTTTAGGCGCTCCAGCACCTCCAGATACTTTCCAAAAATACTATCGTAAACGGACTTATTCTCCAGTACAGGAGTAAATATCTTCTCTTCCCCGAAAAAGTTTTTTCTCGCTTCATCAATAGACCTGTAGTAACCCAAGCCAACAAGGGATATTAGCGCCGCCCCTATAGGCGCAGCCTCCCTCCCTCTTGGAACCACTACATGTAAGCCCGTAGCATCAGCTCTCATCTGATTCCATAAATCGTTTCTGGAACCCCCTCCGACAACGTAGATTTTATCAGCCTTTACGCCCATAGCCTCAGATAATATTCTCAGCGCCTCCCTCATCTGGAATGTTAGACCTTCAAATGCCGCGCGGATTATTTGGGCGCGTGTGGAGCCGAGATTTAAGCCGATTATCGACCCTAACACATTATATTTCCTGAGCGGCCCACTCTCGCTAACGAAGCTTGGTATGAAAATTATGCCTTCTGAGCCGGGCGGAACAGATCTAGCCTCCTCAATTATAGATTCGTATCTCCTCCCGCCCAAATCCCTATAGAAGTTCTGCATAATCCATTCGATAACCGCTGAGGCTATCATTAGAAATTGGGGATTCCAGAAGCCTCTTTCCACATCAGCCTCAATTATTATTCCCTCCTTAAACGCCCTCTCAGAGGGATTATATGAGGGCATCCTTAAGCCTAGAATCTCCCACGTTCCGCTAGAAAGCACGATATCGCCCGACCCGGCGCCAGAGCCAAATATGGCAAATTGCGTATCATGCCCGCCTACAATCACCGGTATTCCTGGACGTAGACCGCACTCTTTCGCGGCATCCTCAGTTAAGTATCCAACTATCTCGCCTGGCTCCTTCCATTCCGGAAAGAAGCTCGGGTCTAGGTTGGCAAGCTCAAGCATTCTTGGGGACCAATCTCTCTTTCCGAGATCCATGGCCATCATAGTTGAGGCCGATGTTGGATCAATATGGAACTCTCCGGTTAACTTGTTAGCAATTAGGCCGGGCATCATAAGCCATGTATCAGCTTCCTCCAAGGCCTTTGGAGCCCTCATCCTAAGCCAGATTATCTTAAAGAGAGTGTTAAATGAGATTATTTGATAGCCAGTTATCCTGAATATTTCCCATGCACTAATATGCTCCGTAATCTTCTCGGCGATCTCCCTGGTTCTAGGACATTGCCATGATATAGGCGGATAGGTTAATTCACCACTACGCTTGATTGGGGCACCATCAGCGCCCCAAGTAATAATTGTAACAGCCCTAATATCTCTTGGATCAACAACCCTGGAGACCTCGCGGGAGACCTCACATACTTTCCTCCAGATTTCCCCAAAATCCCAGATCAACCAGCCCGGCTCGCCACCCGGCTGAGGGCTGGGACTATTTGGCCTACTAGCATAAGCAATAAACTCGCCCAAGGGATTAACTGCAACAGCCCTAATATTCGTTGAACCACAATCAAAGATTAAAACACAACCATCCCCCACCAAACCCATCACACCCAAAAATCCTTATAAAAATGAAGAAACCTAAATTTAAAATGGTTACGGTGAGAAGAATTCAGCAGATCTATTTGAAAGCCCCGGTGGCTTAGCGGTTAGAGCAGCGGCCT
>JAGTQA010000008.1 GCA_018396975.1 Candidatus Bathyarchaeota archaeon
CATCTGGTGGAGAAGAACAACAGCCACTAACAGAATACTACTACCCTCCAAAGAATAGAAAATCCCACAAAAGCATTTAATACCCCAATTAACCCAACACGAATCCTCTTTGTGAGATCCCTAAGGCAAGGCGCTTCTAATCTGAACCTTCAATTCTCTTTTTGAGATTCTCGTGACCTTCTACGTGAACTAATGGCGGCTAAACAACTTTCAATTCTCTTTTTGAGATTCGTCTGCAGTCGATGCTTCCACGAGCACATAATCGATTATGACTTTCAATTCTCTTTTTGAGATTCTGAGTGAAACGTTTAGTGAATATGATATTGAGGAAATACTTTCAATTCTCTTTTTGAGATTCCGAGGGTTTTTCTTGTTCTGTTTTATTTTTTGGGCTATTTTTGTATTTAAGGTTTGTGGTGTTGTTTCGGTGGTTGCTGATCTGCTTTTAGGGTATGTGTTTCCACCGAAGCCCAGTGGAAATTTTTATGATATGCTGGTTTTCCTTTGGAGTTAAATCCCACTTTATGGTGGTGTTGATTTTTTATGTGAAAGGATAAATATTGGCTCTATTTTTATTACTCTGACGCCTCCCAGCACCGGTCGGATTAAGCTGGGAGGGACCCATATTGGCTATGCCGCTTGATGTTAGGGGCATCGTGGTAAATTACAGGCTTGGCCCTAGGAGCCAGAGGCCTAGAGAATGCCTAATACAGTTTCCAAATGTTAGGTCTAGGAGCGAGGCCAGCCAGCTCATTGGGCGTAAAGTCGCTTGGTCTGATGGGAAGAATACCATCGTTGGCGTAATCGTTGCACCACATGGGAATAAGGGCATAGTTAGGGTTAGGTTTAGGAGGGGGCTCCCGGGCCAGGCCCTAGGGAGCATGGTTAGGATAGTCGGCTAAAAAGAAAAACCCCTTTTTCTCCAAAAAATTATTTTCCCTAGAGGGTATTTTATGTCAGGAGTGGGCTGGGTATGGATGATGTTATCTCTGAAACCCTCCTCTTAAGCGATGATGAGATTAAATCTCTCATCTCCATGGGCGAGGTTATGGAGGTTGTTGAGGCGGCTTTTAGGGAGAAGGGTTTGGGCCGCGTTCAGATGCCGCCAAAAATCTACCTATTCTTTAGCAGATATAATGGTGATTTAAGGGCTATGCCCTCCTACCTTGAGGAGATGGATATAGCGGCGGTTAAGGTTGTGAACGTCCATCCAAATAATAAGGAGAAGTATGGTCTGCCAACGGTAATGGCCGTAATAGTCCTCATAGACCCTAAGAGCGGCTTCCCAATGGCAATAATGGGTGGGACGACGATAACTAACATGCGCACCGGCGCAGCCGGGGGCATAGCGGCAAAGTACCTTGCGAGGAGAAACTCTAAGATCGTTGGGTTAATCGGCGCTGGGGCCCAAGCGAGAACCCAACTTGCAGCACTTCTAGAGGTATTTGGCTCATTTGATGAGGTTAGGGTTTGGAGCAGAAGTGAGGAGACAAGGAAGGGATTTAGGGATGAGGTTATGGCGAGGTATGGGCATCTATGCAGAGTTATACCCATTGAGGAGGTTAAGGATGCCGTGAGAGGGGCCGACATAGTTATAACGACGACACCGTCCAGAACACCGCTCGTTAGGGACGAGTGGATTCAGCCTGGAACACACTTCAACTGTATAGGTGCCGATGCGCCAGGCAAGGAGGAACTCGAACCCCAAATACTTAAGAGGGCTAAGATAGTCGTTGATGATTGGGAGCAGGCATCGCATAGTGGGGAGATAAATGTGCCCCTAAGTATGGGGGTAATCTCTAAGAGTGATGTTTGGGCTGAGATGGGCGAGATTGTTGCCGGAATAAAACCCGGAAGGCTGAGTGATGACGAGATAACAGTTTTCGTCTCAACGGGCTTGGCCATACAAGATGCTGTAGTGGCTAATCTAGCCTATCGGAGGGCGCTTGAGAGGGGAGTGGGCAGAAAAATAAAAATTGTATAGGGGTTTGAGGAAACCCTACCCGATAAAACGCAAGCCCCTCCTCCTATGCAGCATGAGTAGATCATGCGCCCTATTAAAGTATTCTAGAACCTCCCGCCCCCTCTCAGTTATCCTATAAGTCCTTCGATTACTCTCTTCAATAACTGTGATGAGGCCCTGCTCAACGAGTGATCTTAGAATCTCCCTAGAGTTTGCCCATGAAAGATTACATTTATACATTATATTTGTGGGCTTTCCAACCCCTCTGCCCACTGCCCTTAAAACCTCCAAATACAACTCCATCTTCGATCTCCTTCTAACCATGACTATCACCACCAAACATTTTTCGTGACATGATTTTATGAGGCTTGTGTAACCGGCATCAGATGTTTACCAGTTACACCTTTCGGCATTATGCAAGCAATAGCTTCCTAGCCCTCTCAAGCTGCTCAAGAACCCTCCGGCCGTTCTCGGTAATCTTGTAGAGCCTTCTCCCATCCTTCTCTACAACAACAATTAGACCCTGAGAGACCAGCGAATTTAGGGCTCGATTCAATGATAACCATGAGAGGTTTGTTTTATACATGAGGTTTGTGGGCTTGCTCACTCCCAAACTAACCTTCTTCAAGATATCTATGTATATTTCCAGCGTTGACCTTCTACGCTTCATGCTTTCTAGTTAGATTGGACTGCAAAAGAGCCTTTTTATGTCTCATGCATATACAACGCAATCTAAATGATCGGCCCTATTTAGCGGAGCCATTCCAAACGCTCTGGAAGAGCTTGAGTAGGGCCTTTATTAGAACCGTGCAGTTCGTGTAGAGGGCCATCGGCCTACCAATTCTATCCCTCTCAACGAGTGAGTCTAGGAACAATAGTAATTCCTCATTATCCGAGATTATGAAGAATGGTATCTCATCAATCTCCGAACCCAAATATTTAATGAAACTCCTCCTCAATTCCCTCATAAAGAACATGCTTTTCGGGGTCTCCTTGGCTAGGAGCATGACCCTAACACCCCTCCTAGCAGCCTCTTCTAGGGCGTCCAGAAGCCCGGCATAATAGAATCTTCCAAGATAATCCTCTGAGGCGCAGATACAAATCTCGCCCTTAACATCCTCAATAATATCCCTAGCCTTCAAGTTTATATGCTCATAACCCTCAAGAAGCTGGAAAATTTCCCTCTTAGGTATTGGGAATTCCGGTTTTGGAAGCGAACGCCAGCTCTCAATTATCTTTTCCTTCTCCATCTCAAGCATGCTTAGACTCATCTTTTTAGTCTCTATTAGTAGGCTGAGGGACTTCTCTAGGGGGAGGGCAACGAACTTCAGTGGTTTCTCGAAAACTGTTGAGATTAAGCCGATCTTCTGGAGGTTCATTAGTATCCTATATGTCTCTGTTCTATTAAGTGATAGGGCCGCTGAGATCTCGCTAGCCTTCGCCTCCCTCCTCCTCACAAGAAACAGATAGACCTTAGCCTCATTCCTAGAGAGGCCGAGCCTCATAAGTGTATCTTCGATCCTACCGAAGATCCTCACGCTCTCCTCATCCTCATATATTCTCTTCAGATCCCCCCTACCCTGCCTTTTACCACTCGACCTATTGTATTCCCCAATAAGGTGGGCCATGCCCCTACATCCCCACAACATATCAAATCTCTATTATCCAGCATCTATAGTTGGAATTCAGATAAAGATCTCTTGTAACGCATATTTTATTCTTCTGAAAGAGAAGTAGTGACGAAAAGTATAGATCGATGAGAGACACATATATTTTTCTAATTTAGAACCAATGTTTGAGGAGATATCGCAGGGATCCTCAATGCCAATCAAATGCAGAAGGTGTAAGGCTGAGAACGCTGAGGTTTACCTATCCCACTTAAACCTCAATTTATGCCCTGAATGCTTCATGCTCCTAACCGAGAGGAGGGTTAAGCATACAATAGACGCCTATAAGATGCTCGCTAAGAACGATAGGGTTGGGATTGCTGTTTCCGGCGGAAAAGACAGCTCAACATTGGCATATATATTAAACTCCCTATTCGATAAAATAGACATGGTTTTAATCTATATTGATTTGGGAGTGCCCGATTACTCAAAGCACTGTCTAGAGAGGGTTGAGGCCCTAGCGGAAATGCTTGATAAGGAGCTCATCGTATATAGTTTGGAGGGGGAGATGGGCTTTAAGATAGGGGACTTCAAGCAGACGGTTTATGGAAGAAAGATATGCTCGGCATGCGGGACAATAAAGCGCTACCTACTCAATAAGATCGCCTATGATCTGGGCCTAACTAAGATCGCGACCGGACATAACCTAGACGATACTCTTGAAGCCCTATTCAACTTCTATCTGGAGGGTAATGTGGAGGCCATGTTAAGGCTTAAGCCCTATCTGCCGAGAACCCATCCGAAGTTTGTGCCGAAGATAAAGCCCCTTATAGGATTAACTGACTTTGAGTGCCTCCTATACGCTGGTTATAGAAAGCTGCCCACCAGAACTGTTGAGTGCCAATTCTCTAGGGGCTCTAGGATGCAGAGGAGGAAGGAGCTGCTGAATATGATAGCCGAGAAGATACCGAACTTTAAGCACTCCTTCATAAACTCCCACTTCAAAAGGATACTCCCCAATCTTGAGGCGTCACTGGGCAGCCGCGAAATCAAAATCTACGAGTGCCCCACATGCGGCATGCCAACATCCCTAGAGGGAATGCCATGCCACTTCTGCAAGCTCACCAAGACATTGAGGCCCCAACTAACCCAACGCTCACTTTAAGGAGTCCACCAACCAAAACACCTAACCTTGTTAAAGGCTTAAATATGGATGCTGGATTATCTGCGGCATATGTGTACCCCAAGAGGTTGGATTGCAAATCCCGATTTAGTTAGGAGACTTAGCGAGCTGCAGCCCGAAGTTATATATGATGAGGCGAGGGTTCCATCCTATATTCTCCCCGACCCACTAATCTGTTTAGATGGTTCTCGAGTGGACTCTCCGGAGAAATGGAGGGATAAGCGGAGACCGGAGATACTCGAATTATTCCGCACACATGTTTATGGCCGGGCGCCACTAGATAGGCCAGCTGACATAGCCTTTGAAACCTTCGATTATGAAGAGAATGCATTAAATGGGAGGGCAATAAGAAAACAAGTATCAATAAGACTTACTAAGAGTGATGAGCCGAGCATAGACCTACTCATCTACCTACCAAAGAAACCTCAGCCTCCACCCATCTTCCTCATGCTAAACTTCTGGGGCAACCACACAATTAATCCAGACCCACACATAAGGATTAGGAGTAGGCCAGTTTTCATGCCTAGGGGCGAGTTCTTTTTAAGTGAGGAATCCCGCGGCTGGGACCGCTCAACACCCCTAAACAAGATTTTGTCAAGGGGATACGGCTTTGCAACAGCATGCTACAATGATATAGACCCGGACTTCCACGACGGATTTAAGAATGGCGTCCACGGAGTTTTCGATAGGCTTTTCGGCGAGAGGAGGCCGCCGGATGCTTGGGGGTCTATCGGCGCTTGGGCTTGGGGTTTGAGTAGGATAATGGATTATCTTGAAATTGACGGGGATATCGATTCGAGACATGTTATTTTGTTAGGTGTTTCGAGGCTTGGTAAGACGGCCCTCTGGGCGGGCGCCCAAGATGAGCGCTTCTTCATGGTGATATCAAACACATCTGGCTGTGGGGGAGCCGCCCTAAGCCGTAGGAGGTTTGGAGAAACCATAAAAATGATAAATAACGCTTTCCCCCACTGGTTCTGCGAAAACTTCAAGAAGTATAATGATAATGAGGATGCTCTGCCAGTAGACCAGCACATGTTGATTGCGCTAATTGCACCGCGACCCGTCTACATTGCCAGCGCAGACGAGGACTTATGGTGCGACCCTAGGGGTGAGTTCCTCGCAGCCAAAGCCGCTGACCCAGTCTATAAGCTGCTTGGCACAGAGGGTCTTCCGGCTGATGAGATGCCTCCCCTAAACAGTCCAGTCATGGGGAGGATAGGCTATCATATCCGCTCAGGTGGGCATGGAATAACAGAATATGATTGGGAAAGATACATGGACTTTGCTGACAAGCACATCTATTCGCGCATGTAGAAGCAGCCTATTCTCATCCATCTCGTCTTTTCATTTCCAGCTTATTGTGGAAGCATGTTTCCTCACCTAGGTGGCATGCTGGACCCCTAGGCTTCACTAGGTATAGCAGTGCATCATGGTCGCAGTCAACGAGTATATCAACAACCTCCTGAATGTTCCCCGATGTCTCACCCTTCATCATAACCCTGCCATGTGAGCGCCTAAAGAAGTGTGCATAGCCGGTCTCAATGGTCTTCTCAACCGCCTCCCTATTTGCATAGGCTAAAGTTAAAACCCTCCCTGTCTCGTAATCCTGAACTATTACTGGTAAAAGCCCACCGCACTTCTCAAATTCCAAATCATTTATGCTGAGGGTTTTAAGGCTCTTCAAAGCCTAACTGGCACACCCCTCTCATTTAGGAAGCGCTTAACAATCGGTATGGGATACTTACTATAGTGGAATACTGAGGCTGCTAGGGCCGCATCGGCCTTACCTAGCGTAAAGGCCTCCAAGAAGTGCTCTGGCTTCCCTGCTCCGCCGCTCGCTATGACCGGTATGCTGACGCGTTCAGCGACGCTCCTAGTCAACTCAATATCATATCCACTCTCGGTTCCATCCCTATCCATCGATGTCAGCAGTATCTCCCCTGCGCCCAGATCAGCCCCCCTAACAGCCCACTCAAGCGCATCTATACCGGTTGGCTTCCGCCCACCATAGGTGTAGACCTCAAACCAGCATGGGCCCTCGGAGGTCTCTATGATGATTCTGTCCGGTCTAGGATCATACCTTCTCTTGGCATCTATTGCTAGGACAATGCACTGCGACCCAAATGTCTTGGCCAGTTCCCTAATGAGGCCCGGTCTCTCAACGGCTGCTGTGTTGACTGAGACCTTATCCGCCCCATTAGATAGAACTATATATGCGTCTTCAATGCTCCTTATTCCTCCGCCAACGGTGAAGGGTATGTTTATCTCGGCTGCAACGGCCCTAACAACATCCTTCAGTATACTCCTCTTCTCAGCCGACGCCGTAATATCTAGGAAGACTATCTCATCGGCGCCGTCGTCACAGTAGCGCCTTGCGAGCTCAACAGGGTCTCCAGCGTCTCGAAGGCCGATGAAGTTTATTCCTTTAACGACCCTGCCATGGTCAACGTCTAGGCATGGTATTATACGCTTGGCTAGGACCATTATTCCCCACACGCCCGATAATCTTGTTTCTTTGCTGCTTTTAAGGCTTCCCTAAGGCTTATACTACCCTCATATAGCGCCCTACCTAGGATTACGCCGTAAACTCCAAGGTCTCTCAGGGTTTCTATATCATCTAGGCTACTGACTCCACCAGATGCTATAATATTAATGTTCAGGTCTAGGATGCTGGATAGGCTCTTAATGTCTGGACCGGCCATCATACCATCACGCTCTATAGATGTTACCAGAAAGAATTTTACGCCCATCTCAGAGAATGTTTTGGCTGCTTCCCTAAGCACCATTTTCGTCGGCTCCCTCCAGCCATCAATCATAACTCTGCCATTCAAGTGGTCTAGGGCGACGACCACCCTCTCATCCCCAAACATTTCTAGAATTGCCCTGACGCTCTCCATGCTTCTAAAGGCTAGTGAACCCAGCACTATCCTAGATGCACCCGCATTAATCAGCTGACCCGCCCGCTCAACACTCCTTATTCCCCCACCAACCTGTATCTGGACCTTAGTTGAGCGGATTATCTCGCCTATCACATTTATGTTCTCGCCCAGACCGAGGGCTGCATCTAAGTCCACGATGTGGATCATCCGCGCACCCTCAGCCTCCCACATCCTTGCGAAGTCTACTGGATCCCCTATATGCGCATATGACCTAGCACTTTTAGGGTCTCCTCTAAGTAATCTAACAACCTTCCCATTCATTAGGTCGATGGCCGGTATCACAAGCAAGCGCTAATCCTCCTAGGAGACGCTACCTCTTAACGGCATTCATGAAGTTTCTCAGAATCCTCTCGCCCGGCTTGCCGGATTTCTCAGGGTGGAATTGGACGCCGAAGATGTTGCCTCGCACTATAACCGATGGGAAACGCGTACCATACTCCGTCTCGGCTGCGATCACATCCCTATCTTTTGGAGCCGCATGGTAGCTGTGGACGAAGTAGAATAGGTCCTTAACGCTTATGTCCTCGAGTAGGCTTACCTGCTTAACAATACTTAGGCTATTCCATCCCATATGCGGGATCTTAACGCCCCTAGGGAGCCTAATAACCCTGCCACCTAATATGCCCAATCCCCTCTCAGGGCTTTCCTCACTCCCTTCAAAGAGCAGCTGCATGCCTAGGCAGACCCCTAAAACCGGTATGCCGTCCCCGATTGCCTCTAGGAGCTTAACCTTAACCCCCTCAATATTCTTTGCTCCAGCCCCGAAGTTTCCGACGCCGGGAAGGACTATTGCGTCTGCATCTCTGAGATCAACATTTTCTCCCGGGTGGAAGCCTACTTTAAACCCGGCCCTCTCTAGGGAGCATTTTATGCTAAAGAGGTTTCCGACACCATAGTTTATTATCGTGGCTTTTGGCATCATAATACCCCCTTAGAGCTAGGCGCCCCAATTCTTGAAGGATCTGCTGAAACCGCCTGCCTAAGCGATAGTGCTAGGGCCTTAAAGGCTGCCTCAACCTTGTGGTGGTCGTTTAATCCATACTCCACCCAAACATGTATGTTTGCTCTGAGGGAGTTTGTTAATGTCTCTAGGAAGTGATATATGTCTTCGCAGGGCATATCCTCTATGCGCTTACCCTCAAGCTTCAAGTCTATTTTTGGGTATGGCCTATTCGATATGTCTATGGCCGCGAATGCGAGGGAGCAGTCCATGGGGACGATGGCATACCCAAACCTCCTAATCCCCGACATGTCGCCAAGCGCCCTCCTAATGGCCTCGCCTAAGCATATGGCAACATCCTCAATAATGTGGTGGCTTAGGTCCCCGGAGGCCTCAACCGACATATCGATTAGGCTGTGTGCTGAGAGAGACTTAAGCATATGGTCTAGGAATAATATTCCCGTGTGAATATTCGCTATGCCCGAACCCTCAAGCCTAACCTTAACCCTAACCTCCGTCTCACTTGTTCGCCTATAATACTCCGACTCCCTCAATCCCTCACCCCCTTAATGCCTCCATAATTTCTGGGATATCGTTAACTGATGGGATGATAAGGTCGCATCCAAACTTGAGGAACTCTTCTAGGATCTTATCTCTAGCTCCCGAAAACTCGTATACTCCGGCAAATAGGAATCTAGAATTATTTCTCAGAGCTTCCTTAACCATTATGGCATCCTCCATCGAGTCGCCCACGTAAAGCGCCAAATTGAATGGCTCCAGACCCTTAGCGGACTCTAGGAGCGGGTAGGGATTGGGCTTCTTGAGGCTAATTCTCAAGCCCATCTTGGCACACTCGGCCTCAGCTGCCTCGATATCATCTAGGAATATTTGGGCTTTAGGGTTAAATAGCAATAAAATATCGCCCAAAACATACTTTGCTGAGAAACGCCTGCTACCGGAGGCTATGCCGAGCCTCCCCCCACTCATCGAGGATAGGCGCTCTAGGGTTTCCCGCCTAACTATCAGCCTCTCATTCTCTATCATTCCAGGCCCAAAGTAGATTCCCGGCTTAATGCCGTAAGCCTCCTCAAAGAGAGATGGGCCGCAGAATATCTCCTCGAAGGCTGTTGCAATAATGCTCTCGCCAACCCTCCCAGAGCCTAGGAGGAAATCCCTTAAAATGCCATAGAGATCTCCCGGAGCCCTTCCAGACCCTAATATGGCCCTATCAACCGAGGCTGCGCCGGTAGAATCTAGTAGGGCCGTGAAGTCCCTTAACTCTGCAACCGCATTATTCAGGTCTAGGAGGATTGCGTCAGGCTCCTTCATATATGTGCGCGTCCTCTCAGCGATTGCTGATAGGCGCTCAGCGGCGCCCCTTATATGCTTGAGCTGATCCATTATCTCACTGAGCTCCCTAAGTGTTCTCTCAGGTATCTCACATAGTAGGAACATTAGTGCTCCATAAACTATATCCCAGTCATTGTTGAATCCCCCGCTCCTCCTGAATAGGAATATTATCTCGTCCGATAGGAGTTCTTCGGGGATTCCGCGTCCGGTTAGGTGCTCAAAGATTTTGGCGACGGTTTTAGATATAGCCCTATCATACGACTCTCTTATGTCTACTAGAACCCCATCACAATCGAATATGAAGGCGTCTATAGCCTTTAAGGCGCCAACCTTGTCCGCCCTAATATAGGCTCTTCCAGATCTAAGCCTAAGCACCATGTAATCGCAATCGCCATTACTGCTGCCCTGCATCCTCTAGGGCCCCCTTTAAACCATCTATGAATCGGGCCATCATGTGGCTTGGTGCAACGGTGACCCTTAGGCAGTTCTCAAAGTCTAGGATGCGCCCTATCTCCCTAATAATGATTCCCCTACTCAGCAGCGCCCTATAAACGGCTTTTGAATCCCTATTCACTTGGAATAGCACAAAGTTCGTTTCGGATGGGAATGCTTTAACCCCATTTATATGGTTTAGGGAGTCTATGAGCCTAGATCTCTCGGACTTAAGCCTAGACGTGAAAACCCTCACATAATCCATCTTCTCCATCATTTTTGTGGCCGCCCTCAGAGCTGTTAGGGAGACTGGATATGGCATCTGGAACCTTTCATTTATGGCCTTAGCTAGCCTTCCACCAGCGGCCGCATAGCCTATCCTCAGCCCAGCCAACCCGAAGACCTTTGAGAATGTCCTAAAGACCATTAGGTTCTCGAACTCCACAGCCGCATCGATTAGGGTTGCCTCAGCGAAGTCCGCGTATGCCTCATCCACGGCGATGAGTCCATCGAACTCTTCGGCCAGCCGGATTATGTCCTCACGCCTAAACTGGTTTGCTGTTGGATTATTGGGTGAGCATATAAAGATTATCTTTGTTCTGGGCGTTGTCGAGGATAATATGGTGTCCACATCGAGTGAGAAGTCGCTTTTTAAGGGTATCCCCCTATATGAAGCCCCCTGAATCTTCACGCACCGCTCATAAATTGCGAATGTCGGCGAGATGGATAGGGCCTCATCGCCCTCCCTAAGGAATAGTCTCGCAGCTAAGTCTATGAGCTGATCGCTTCCAGTACCAATTATAATGTTCTCCGCTGGAATATTGAGGTTGGCGCTTAGCGTAAGCCTTAGATCCCTAAACTCATCCCTCGGATAGATTCTTGGGTCGATCTCCTCAATAACCTGCCTCAGAATGCCCCTTACAAAGTCTAGTGGAATGAAGAAGTTCTCGTTTGAGTTCAGCTTTAGTATCTCCGACGGTTTTATACCAGTTTTCTCAGATAGGCTCCTAAAAGTCTCGCCAACATCATACTTCTCTACACGCTGGGATCTCATGATTAAATCCTCAATAACCCTCTTCTCCCTCAACCTTTAAGCCTCCCCTCTATGGCTAGCGCATGGTTCGGCAGCCCCTCGCTTTCAGCTAGGGTCTTAGCTGCTGGCAAGAGTTTTATGAGGGCATCTCTTGTGCATTCGACAATATTTACGAATCTAACGAAGTCGAGGGCTGATAGGGACTGGTATACATGGCTGAATCCGCTGGTCGGTAGGATGTGGTTTGTTCCTATACAATAGTCGCTTAGTGAGACAGGCGTATACTCGCCGATCAATATTAGGCCAGCCGAGTATATCCGCTTTGATATACTGTAGGGGTCCTCAGCCATTATCTCAAGGTGTTCTGGAGCGAAATCATTGACAAAATTAATTGCCTCATCCATGCTCTCCGCAATCAGTATAAGCCCATTCTCCTCCAGAGCATCTCTAACCCTATCACCATTAGTCACCTGCCCTATTAGGCGCATTATGTAATCCAAGGTTGACTCCGCAACACTAATGGATGTTGTGATGAGTATGGCTATGCTGTTTGGGTCATGCTCTGCCTGCGATATCATGTCAAGAGCAATATAGTGTGGGTTAGCATCTTCGCTGGCTAAAATCATTATCTCGCTTGGGCCAGCCGGATGATCTATTGGAACATCCCTGGACACGGCGACCTTCGCTGCGAGAACATATCTATTTCCCGGCCCCACTATCTTTTCAACGGGCTTTATGGTCTCGGTTCCATACGCTAGGGCCGCTATGGCCTGTATCCCCCCAACCCTATAAATCTCGTCCACGCCGCATACATCTGCAGCCACGAGGGTTAGTGGATTTACGCTGCCATCTCTTCTAGGCGGGGTGCAGATGGTGACCCTGCCGACACCAGCAGCCTTCGCTGGGACGGTGGCCATCACTAGCGTGCTTGGGTATGCTGCCATACCTCCCGGAACATAGCATCCAACACTTCCTATTGGGCGGTATTCTCTACGTATTCTAATGCCCAAAGCATCTACATACTCGAATTGGGCGTGTTCCAGTATGTTCCTCTCGAACCTCTCAATCCTCTCCCTAGCGAGTTTTATGGCCGATATCTGGTCTCCGCTTACCATCTCATATGCTTCCTCAATCTCTTCTCTGCCAACCTTAAGTCGCTCCCTGCTCAGCCTAACCCCATCAAACCTCTCGGTTAGCTCTATTAGGGCTTTATCCCCCTCCCTTTTAACCCGCTCAATTATCTCCTCGGCATAATTGAGTAGGCTCCGATCCAGCCCACGCCTTCTAGGCCACCTACTCGCTAGGGCCAGCTCGCGGGCCTCACCCAGCCTAAGAACCCTCAGCGGCATATCTTAGTCTCCCACCGCCATTTTTCTCTCCGAGTTTATCTCCTCAAGTGGTAGAACCTGCCTAGGCTCGTAAACGACTAAGCCTTGTGCAAGCCTCCTTAGGATTGGGAGTATCTCTAGGAACCGATCCCTATCTATAACTGTGTTAACTGAATACCAGTTCTCGTCGGATAATGGTGCAACTGTTGGCTTCTTTAGTGCTGGGAGCCTCTCTAGGAGCATCTGTAGATTATTCCTGTGGACATTCACAAATATGTGTAGCTTCTTTCTCCCATCCACAACACCTTTCAGCAGCGTTAGGACATCGTATATTTTCTCGCGCTTATCCGGATCCCTTAATGAGTCCCTGTTCGCTATGAGTATGGCCGTGGACTCCATCACGGTTTCTATTGGCTTCAGATTATTCTGCTCTAGGGACTCACCTGTCTCCATTACATCAACTATTGCATCGGCATTCTCTGGCGGCTTAGCCTCTGTAGCCCCAAAAGATAGGTATATGGCCACCCTATCATTTTCACCCCTCCTCCACCATGGCGTCACTATTAGGGGCTCCATTCCACCATAAAGCCTCTTATATACTGGATTGCCCATTATGAACTCCGCCGTAAGATTAAGGTATTCAGTTGATATTCTAAGGATCTTCCCAGCGCGGTTAAACTCCTCGAGGAGGCTGGAGAGGCTGTTTATGCCCATCCAATCCTTGGGAACGGCTAGAATAAGTTTGACCCTAGCATACTCTAGGTCGAGTAGGACCTCAACGTCCGCCCTAGTCTCACGTAGCCAATCAAGCCCAGTTATCCCTATATCGTGTAATCCCTCACTGATGAATATTGGAATCTCCTGCGGCCTCAAAATCTTTAGCTCTATCTTTGGATCATTTATGGTCGGCCTATAGGTGCGCTCCCCACCTGACACTATATATCCAGCCCTCTCAAGTATTCGGAAAGCCCCTTCGGCCAGATGCCCCTTCGGAATTAGGAAGCTAATCTTCTTCTCCATAATAGACCACCAAACCGGGCATGGTAAATCCTAATTTTGCAACTTTGATTAGGGTGTATAGAACTAGGGACCTAAATAGCTGGGGTGTGGGGGATAAGCAGCCCATTAACAATAGGAGGATAAGTCTGCTAATGGTGAACACAACCGCCTCTTATGAAGACAATCCCCCAAAGCCTCACACCACTCAATATAGGCTGCACTCTCAAAATATAAATCTTTTCCCTCACCGCAACATATGTTATGTCTTTTCGATAGAGGGGAGGCTTATCTCGGAGTATACCTCCCTATCTTCCGGAATAGCCTCTCCCCTACTACACGCATTACTTTTTAGGTGGCCGATCGGCTCTAAATTAACCCCATGGATCTAAGTAGGACCTCCACATTTATTTTCCCGGCGGTGAATGTTTTTCCAGTCTTCTCGTTTGTTATTGTTATTGATGCTGGGGCGAATATTTTTGGATCGACTTTATAGAAGTCTTGGCCCGCCTCCCTAAAGATCTCCGAGAAGGGTTTGCCATAATCTTTTGATGCTGATGAGACTGCTTCGCATGCTATGCTCTTTAAGTAATTGTCGTCGTCATGCCTCACAATATAATGCGCCACACCACCATAGAGTATCGCATCATTAGATCTACCCATACACTCAACAGTATCTGGGTGTGGTGGCGGTATAGGCGCGCAGCCCCAAGCATATAGCACGGCTCTAGGCTCAAACCCCAACTCAACAAGCTTATACATTCCAGCCTCAACAACCCTACCCGAGATCTGGGTTAAGCCAGCTATAGATGATGTTGGGGTAATAATTATGGAGACCCTTTCTGGGCTAACATGGCAGGCCTCAGCTATGGCCCTAACAGCGTCTTCAGGCGGTCTCTCAGAAGCCTCTAGGACGAGAATCGCCTCAGAAGCCTCATCCCTATACCCTATCCTCTCATAGATACTCCTTGGTTTTAGGGCTATGGCCCTAGCTGGACCCGAGCCTATAGCCGTGTAATCGCCAGCCTTAATCCTCCAACCAGCCATCTGGGAGCCCAGCGTAGATATGGCCGGGTGATCTGTGTAGACAGTTATCGATGGCATCTCTAATCCGCCAATATTTATTGTTGATAGGTATGTTTCTCCTAGGCCGCCTAGGCATATCTCGGCTATCAGTTTCCCTACTAGGTAGCCTCCCCCAGCGTTTACTCCGGCATCGATTATCTGCGCCCCTAGAGGCCCCCTCTCAACAAGAACATTATATTTTTCTGGGCTCTCGCATATCTTCCTAATTATCTTCGAGGCTTCCCTGTTTACGCTTAGGATTCTGCTTCTAGCCAAGAGGATCCCACCACCAGCCCTATTGGAGGTATTTCTCGTAGTGGCTTAGGTGGGGGTTCGCGGCCTTAGATACGAAGAGCTTTCCCTCACCATTATCGGCTATGTCACCTATAAATCGGTAGAATGGTCCTGTAATCCTCTCTCCATCAACATCCACGCTCGGCCTTATCGAGTCAATTGTGAATGTTGGGATGATTGAGGGGATCCACCCACAAATAATTATTCTCCCATTCCTCATTCCAGCCCCAGCCTCTCCAGCGCAGTCCCCGCGGACAAGTATTGTCCCATCAAGCATGTTCACGCCGAGAAAATGCCTAACTGAACCGTAAACCTTGATTGTTCCACCCCTCATAAGGCACCCAACTTCCCTACCAGCGTCGCCGCATATAATTATCAGTCCACCGCTCATACCCTCGCCGCTCCCTCGGTATGGCGCGCCAATATAGTCCCCGGCTGAACCCCTTATCTCTATTCTTCCACCCCTCATTGAGCCTCCAGCCCATGAATCGGCGTTTCCATTAACAATTATCTCTCCACCCCTCATATCCTCACCCAGATGCATGCCGACGTTGCCCTCCACAATAACTCTGCCCTTAGACATTTTCGTCCCTATACCTCGAACCTTACTGAAGTCGCCGGAAAGATTTATTATTGGCTCGCCTACTTCTGCTCCCCTACCCTCCTCAATCTCTATCTTGAAGAGGTCGTCTAGCGCCCGCCTTCTATTTCCCTCCCAAACCTCAAGCTTTAATATTTCCTCTAGACTCCTCCCCTCAAATACATCTGGCGATATGCATTCAGCATATACTGGGACCCTAAACCGGTATCTTGGGGTAACATGGACTATAATTTCCCTACACCTCCGCCCTAATATTTATCGGCTTAGAGACCTTAAGATAACTCTCCGGAATAACATAATTTTCATACTCAACAGTCCAATACTCACGGAATTTCCTCCTTAACTCATCTAGACTCTTCCGGCGGGGGTGATCACAATTCAAATCAGACATATTCTCAAAGTTTATCCAGAATGTTCTTCCATCCGGTGCCCCAACAATCTCACCATCCTTGGCCACGATCCTGCCGCCCTTAATAGTGTAGGCGGCTTTAGAAAAGGCCCTCCTAACAGCCCTATAATCCTTTGAGGGATCTATCTCTCTTGGGTTTATGTTGTAGATGGCTATGTCGGCGTCGGCTCCAACGCCGAGGTGCCCCTTACTCCTTAATCCTAGGGCTTTAGCTTGCCCAGCCCTTGTAACTATGGCTATCTCGTAGAATGTGAGTTCTCTATCTATGCTTGGTAGAAGGGACCTAGCCCTAGCCTTCCTATTAATCTTCTCTAGGGTTTTCTCCCTCGCCCTCCGGCTCATAAGCCAAGAGATTATTCTAGGGTAGAATGTGAATGGTCCTCCATTAGGATGATCCGTTGTGAGATAAATCTTCCATGGATCATTTATTAGGAGGGCTAGCTCAAGCCCAATAGACCACATGGTTGCATGAACATAGCTTTTACGCCTATATCTAAATGGGACTATGCCTGAGCTAGTCTCAACCTCAACATCATGATTAACCCACTTGTTCCCGCTAAGCTCGTAGAGGGTATATTGCCATGGCCCATCAGCCGTCATGGTCGTTGTGTCGGTGAAGATGACCTGCCCCATATCGAGCGTAACATGGCTGTGGCTGTTAACATATTTGGCTATGTCCTCGGCTCCAGACCTCATATTAGCCCAGCTATCACCCTTGAAGGCGCTGAACTGGCAGTGCGTAATGTGGATTATGGGCCTGTCCGAGACCGCGAGGTCTCTCACACAATCCATGGTCTTAATTGTTGTAATGTAATTTCCGGGCTGACCGAGCCTATTTGTGTGGACGTGGATTGTATGCGGCAAATTAAGGATTCTGTTAACCATGCAGAGACCGCGTATAATCTCCCTAGGGGTTATATTGAAGTATGGAACTTGATCGTCTAGATCCCTAACGTTTCTACCAAAGCCCCAAGCCTCCAGCCCACCCGGGTTAACTATTTTTATGGCGTAGCCCTTCGTCGCCATAATCATCCATGCCACGTGCTCAGCGCACTCCCTAATCAGCCCATCCCTAAGATATTCTAGGACAAACCACCAGTCGCCAAGTAATGGAAAAGTCGCCTTATCAACTATTGGAGTATCCTCAAGCTCCTCATGAGTATGCCTAGCCTCTAATGGGGGCATCGAGGGATTACAGACAAACGTATAGCCCATTCGGGCATAGCGATAACCCGTCGTGAAGGTTGATGGGATGGAACGGCCGACACCGGACCTAGTAATAGGCGTCTTAGGCTCAAAATCATACGCGTGATCCTCAGGCCTTAAGAGCCTACCGGAATTAACCTCTGCGCCGGCTATGTGGGTGTGTATGTCTATGCCTCCGGGCATAACAATCATTCCGGATGCATCTATAACATGTGCCTCACGCTCATTAACCTCCTCAACGATCCGCCCGCCCTCAACAGCTAAATCCATAACTTCCCCATCAACACCATTTATTGGATCATAGACAAAGCCATTCTTTATTAGTAGGCTCATAGCTGCCCCTTCTGGCCTACACGCTAATTTCTCAAAAAATAATCGCCAAAATATTTAAATTATTATGTAGGTTTAGAGTGAATCTCTGGGCACTAGCGGGCATGTAACGCTATTCTCTCAAGCTCATTCCTACGCTGTATGGCATAGCTCTTAAGATCCTTATTAGCCGCTAGGATTATCTCCTCGGCTAAACATTCTTCAAAGGTTTTTGGGTTGCTGAATGCTGCCAGCCTAGCACCCTCAGCTATCCAGCGCAATGCGAGGTCAACCCTCCTCTGCGGCGAAACATCAACCGCCTGATGGTAGACTATTCCACCATACATGATCCTCGTCGTGTCCTCGCATGGCGCGGCGTTCTCAATTGCTCTGACGAGAACCTCAATTGGGTTTCTACCAGTCTGCAGGTGGATTATTTCAAAGGCGTTCTTAACAAACTTTATTGCCCTAGCCTTCTTACCAGCGTTTTTACCGGGGCGCATTAGCTGATTAACCAGCCTCTCAACAATATTTACCTCAGCCTTCGCAAACCTATGGTGCTCATGCCTTCCCATGGAATGCGGCACAATAACCGGCTTAAGACAAATGTACCTCTTAAGCCCAGGGTCCTTTACTTCAATACCTTCAAAGCTCCATTTGCCGAAGAGCAAATATTTACTGTACCACTCTTTTGGGAACTCGCTCAATTTTCCTTACACCTGAATCAGACATATTCTGGATTAAACTGAGGTATTTAAGAGTTATGGGCGCTATTCGCCGAGCAGCTTCAGTAGAATAGCCTTCGCCGAATACAGCCTATTCTCGCTCTGCTCATATATTATTGACCTGGGATCCTCAATCATCTCCTCACTGATCTCATATCCGCGGTGGATCGGCATATCATGCATTATTAAAGCGCTGCTCCCAGCCAGATTCTCCCTGTTTATTTGGTAAGGCATCATGATCCTCATGCGCCTCTCCCTCTCCTCAGCATACTTTGGGTCTAGGAAGAATTCCATGTCAACCCATGTGTCCGTATAGACGAAGTCGGCATCCTTAACCGCCTCCCTAAGGTCCAGCGTAGTCCTCCAGAGACCTGTTCTCCTAGCCTCCTCAAGAAGATCATCATCCCTAGAGGGCTCGTTAAAGATTGGTGTGACAGTTGTTATCTGGATGCCGACCTTCGTGCAGGCCTCGATTAGGGAGTTGCACACATTATTATGCACGCCAACGTAAACCAGCTTGACTCCTCTAAGCGCCCCCTTCCTCTCCTTCATGGTTATTAGGTCGGCTATCACTTGGGTTGGATGATACTTCTCGTCGCATCCATTTATCACCGGAACCCTAGAGGCTCTAGCCATAACCTGCAGATCGGAGTTTCTTAGGAGTCGGGCGAGTATACAGTCAACATTACGTGAAAGATATTTTGTCTCGTCATATATGTCTGCCAGCGTGAAGTTTGTTGCCCTCCAATCTAAGTATATTGCGTGGCCGCCAAGCTGGGTCATGGCAACCTCAAAGGAGACCCTAGTCCTAGTTGAGGTCTTCTGGAATATCATGGCCAGAGACTTACCCCTCAACGAGTCCCGATACTTCTCTGGATTGTGCTTCACATCTATGCCCATATCAACGATCTCCATGATCTGCTGCCCGGATAATCCCTTGAAATTTATTAGGTGCATCAAGAGCTTCGACCTCCATATCTATAGACTCAGCATAACTATTAAATGTTAGCATGACCATAAGGAGATTGCATTAAAAAGCCTAGGGAAAGATGAGGGGAAATTTTTGGAAGAGGATTATTTAAGGGAACTCAGAGCCCTTAGAGAGGAGATGGCGAGATTAACCCTCGAAATAATACGCTTATCAGGGGAGAGGATCTCAATATCTAGGAGGATAGGTGAGATAAAGGCCCGGAATAAAATGCCTGTTGAGGACCCAGATGTTGAGCGGGATCTGAGGGGCAGGGTCATAGATTTAAGTGAGAGGCACGGTATAGACGTAAACTTCTCACTTAGGCTTCTGGACCTATTAATTGAGGAGTCTAAGCGCGTGCAGCGTGAGATTGTAAAGTCCAGTATCCGCGGGAAATAGTCTTTTGGAGGGGTTGAAGGATGCATGCCGCGATTATTGGCGGGGCTGGGAGGATGGGTTCATGGTTCACCAGATACTTCCTTAGGCGCGGATATAGGGTCACGATATCTGATGTGAGGGTTGATAGGGCTGAGGAGGTCGCCAGGATCCTAGGCGCAAAATTAGCCAAAAACAATATTGAGGCAGCCAAAGCCGCCGACATAATTCTCATCTCAACACCAATAAATGTAATACCGAGTGTCATAGCGGAGATAATGCCCGAACTAGAGAGAGGCAAGATTATAGCTGAGATATCATCGGTGAAGGGGGGAATTATTCCATCCCTGAGAGAGGCAGCTAGATGCGGAGTAAGCGTCCTCTCACTCCACCCACTTTTTGGGCCTGGTGCTCAGGACATGGAGGGTGAGCGGATAGCGCTCATACCAGTATCTGACCGCTTATTTGAGGAGGAACTCGCCAAGAAGATCTTTCCAGAGGCCGAGCTAATAATTGTTGATGAGGAGGCCCATGACCGCGCGATGGCGCTAATCCTATCCCTAACACATTTCATAAACATTGTTTTCGCTTCTATTGTTGGGGAGGAGGATATAGGGGCCCTAAAGAATCTAGGTGGAACAACGTTCACGCTCCAGCTGCTCTTAAGCGAGGGTGTCATGGCTGAGGACCCCGCAATCTACGCATCAATACAGATGGATAATAAATACACAATTAGATACTTGGAGAGGTTCATGTCTAGGGCTGAAGATCTTAAGAGGATCATTAGCGATAGGAGCTTGGAGGGCTTTGTAGAATTCTATAGGGCCGCGCAGAATCTATTAGGTAGGGATGAGGATTTCGCAAACGCATATGAGAGAATGTATCGTGCTCTTAGGGCCGCTCAGATCCACCCAAGCAGCTCACATAATCCTAATCTTTAAGCTTTATCAGTGTTTTTGTGTTCACGACATTTGGCAGCTTCCTTATCTCATCAATTTTATTGTTTAACTCCTCGATTGTGAATGCTCTGATGAGCGCGGCAATATCGTATTCTCCGGATATCTCAAAAACCCTATCGGCGATCTCCTTCACTCTCTCCTTAACCTCCCTAGTCCTCGCAGCTTCCGTCTCTATGAGCACAATACCCTCGAGCTCCACGCTAGTCTCAATAGTGAATCTCCTTATCACCCCCTCATCCCTGAGCTGCTTTATCCTCCTTCTAACAGCGCCCTCACTTAAGCCAACCAGCCTAGCGATCCTCACATATTTTGTCCTAGAATTCTCTTTCAGGATACTCAGAATTTTAAAGTCTATTTCGTCCACGAAAGTATTATTGTATTTCATGAAGATAAATTTTGCGTTTTTCGTAAATATTAAACGAAAAACATAAATAACTAGACAGGGACTATCCTTAAGTAGTCTCCTTGGTGAGGTTAGCATGAGGATAAGTAGGTTTGAGGGCTGTTATACGGCCCTAATAACGCCGATGAAAAAGGACTATGAAGTTGACTTTGAGGGGCTGAGGAGACTCGTCGAGTTCCAGATTGAGGAGGGTGTGAGCGGATTACTGGCTGTTGGAACAACCGGCGAGAGCCCAACCCTAACGCATGATGAGAGCCTAATGGTTATTAGGGAAACATATGAGCTTGCAGGCGGCAAATGTGTAACGATCGGCGGAACTGGGAGCAACTCCACGGAGAAGACGATTGAGATGACTAGAGAGGTTTATGATTTCGGAGTTAGATGCGTCCTACTCGTCGACCCATACTATAATGGGCCGAGCTCCCTAGAAATTAGAAGGGAATATATTGAGCCGGTTGCTAGGATGTTCCCAGAGGTCCAGGTAATACCATACGTTATTCCGGGTAGAACCGGAACCCAGCTCATGCCCCAGGATCTGGCAATACTCCACTCACAGTTTGAGAATGTTAGGGCCGTTAAGGAGGCAACCGGGAACATTGAGAATATGAAGCTGACTAGGAAGCTCTGCGGCGAAGACTTTGACATATTATCTGGCGACGATGATAAAACCTACGAGATGATGGTTAACCCGGAGATAAGGGCTAGCGGCGTAATCTCAGTTACATCAAATGTTGCACCCAGAGCAACACAGAATTTGACCAGGGCGATCCTAGAGGGCAGACTCGATGAGGCTGAAAAGATCCTAGAGGCTCTAAAACCCCTCTTCTCAATAGTAACAGTTAGGACGGAGGAGACCACACCATACGGTAATGTGGCGTGTAGGGCCAGAAACCCCTTACCATATAAGACCCTTATGAGCGTCCTAGGCATGCCATCCGGCCCATGCAGGCGCCCGCTTGGAAAAATGACGAGGAGGGGTCTAGAAGTAGTCCTGAACGCTGCTAGACTGGTCTATGAGAGGAATCCGGAGATCCTTAAGCCCATAGAGGACTTCTTCGACGTGGATCTAAGTAAGCGCCTATATGATAAAAGCTTCTGGGAGGGCTTAGCATACGACCAATATTAAGCTATGTGTTGCCGGCGCAACAGGTAGGATGGGCAGCACCCTAATTAGGGAGGCAATCTCAAGGAACTTTAAGATTGTTGGGGCTGTAGCAGCTAGGGAAGATCCTAACATAGATAAGACCCTTAGGGAGGCTGGAATCTGCAATCTAGACGTTAGGATCGTTGATCCATCGAGGATCCCGGAGGCCGTTAGGGATGCCGACGTATATGTCTCCTTCACAACTCCTGAGGCTGAGGTAGCCAATCTGCCAGTTGTAGCAGATTTAGGTAAGAAGATAGTTATGGGGACAACAGGCTTTACTGATGAGCAGATGAGGAAGATTAGGGATGCCGTCTCAAGTAGGGTTCCAGCGGTATTCTCACCGAACTATGCGATAGGTGTCAATATACTGTTTAGGCTATTGCGCATGATGAGGATGTTCCCAGTCGAATACGACTTCAGCATAGTCGAAATACATCACTCTGGGAAGAGGGATGCCCCAAGCGGAACGGCTAAGAAGATGGGTGAGATAATCTCCGATTCCAGAGGATACACAAAGATTGTTTATGGGAGGGAGGGGCTTAGTGCTAGGAAGCCGGATGAACTTGAGATTCTAGCCGTTAGGGCTGGTGGGGTTCCAGGGGTCCACGAGATCATCATAGCTGGCCCGTATGAGATGATACGCATAGAGCACACAGCCTTCTCCAGAAGCGTCTTCGCCCAAGGAGCATTATATGCGGCTGAATGGGTTTATAAGCAAGAGAAACCTGGAATCTATAGTATGGATGATGTGCTGGGCGGAATCTAGGAGGGAACAATGCCTCGATGGCTGGCAGAGTTGTCATAAAGTTCGGTGGTGCAGACCTAGCCACTGGAATGAAGATTCGAAGGGCCGCTGAGATGGTATTGAAGGCCGGCTTTAAAGAGACCGTTGTCGTAGTCTCCGCCATGGGCGAGACAACAAACAACCTCATTAATATAATGTCAGAGATTGGAGGTGTAAGCGACCGGGACTACGCCGACATAGTGTCCATGGGCGAGAGGATAAGCGCAAGGATATTCTGCTCAGCCCTAAGGGCGCTGGGCGCGGACGCCGTCTACCTCGAGCCAAGCCATGAGGAGTGGCCGATTATAACGGACTCAAACTTTAAGGATGCCAAGCCAGATATGGAGGAGACATGTGCGCGCGTCAAAAAATATATTGAGCCCCTACTGTCAAGTGGGAAGATAGTTGTTGTCTGCGGGTTCCTCGGCAGGGATAAAAATGGGAATATAACTACTCTCGGCAGGGGTGGGAGTGACACAACGGCCCTAATATTGGCTAACTGCCTAAGAGCCGAGGAGGTCATACTTGTTAAGGAAGCTGAGGGTGTATTATCGGCCGATCCAAAGCTGATACCTAACCCGCGAGTTCTTGATAGGATAGATATACATGAGATGTTCGCCCTAGCCCATGGAGGCGCCAAAATAATTAAGGCTGAGGCCCTAAAATATAAGCTTCCAAACCAGAGGCTGAGGGTTGTCAGCTTCGCATCCGGAGACCTAAGATCTCATGGAACCGAGATAATTGGAGTCTTCAACACAAACTCCTTTGAGATCAGGGAGGAGAGGAACTTAGCGGCAATAAGCCTAGTATGCAGCATAGATCCAGAGAGCCTAAGTCAAATATTCGCCGCCCTCTCGGGAAATAGCATTTTCGGTGTTAGTACTGGTAAGGGCTCGATTACAATATTTGTTTCAACACCAAACCTGAAGGATTTGATGGGAAAACTACATAACCTAAGTACTGTTAAAGCATTAAGTTGCCTAACTAATATTGGGCTTGTTGAGATATCCCATCCAGTCTTCGTTGACTCACCGGGCTGGGTTGCTAAGATAGCCGATGCCCTAGCCTCTAGGGGCATAAATATCGTTGAGATTACGACGAGTAAGGCGACGATAAACATATTTGTTGATGAGAGTAAGGTTAAAGAGGCTGCCAGCACCGTGAGGGATGCCCTTGAAGCGTAAAAATGTGGCAATATTGGCTGCAACAGGAGCGGTTGGGCAGAGATTTGTCCAGCTCCTAGAGAACCACCCATGGTTCGATATATCAGTCCTTGCAGCATCCGAGCGTTCAGCTGGCAAAAAGTATAGGGATGCATGCATATGGCGCATGGAGACCGAGATGCCAAAGGAGATAGGTGAGATGACCGTTGTAAACACCGACCTAAAATCCGTTAAGGATGCAGGCGACGTAGATCTTGTCTTCTCAGCCCTACCCGGGGATATAGCTGGCCCAATAGAGGAGAACTTCGCCGTCGAGTATCCGGTGCTCAGCAAGGCGGCAGCCCACAGAATGGATGAGGATGTTCCACTCCTAATACCGGAGGTCAACCCGGAGCAGCTCGAGCTAATACCAATACAGAGGCGCAGGCGCGGATGGAGCGGCTTCATATCCACCGATCCCAACTGCTCAACCATACAGTTGGCTATGACCCTAAAGCCGCTAATGAAGTTCGGCTTGAGAAGAGTCATCGTGACGACCATGCAGGCTTTAAGCGGAGCCGGTTATCCCGGCGTCGCATCCCTCGACATAATCGACAATGTTATCCCATATATTGCTAAGGAGGAGGAGAAGATTGAGACGGAGACCAAGAAGATTCTCGGAGAATTTGACGGTGAGAGGGTTAGACCAGCGAACATAGCTGTGAGCGCCAGCTGCAATAGGGTTAACGTTAAGGATGGGCACCTAGAAGCCGTATATGTTGACTTGGAGAGTAAGCCGACGATTGAGGAGGTTAAGGAGGCGTTTAGAAACTTCATTGGCGAACCCCAGAGGCTTAAGCTCCCAACGGCGCCGGAAAAGCCAATAATTGTGAGGGATGAGGTTGATAGGCCCCAGCCTAGGCTCGATAGGGATGCCGGCAGGGGTATGAGTGTCGTAGTTGGAAGAATACGCACCGACCCAATTATGACAATAAAGTATCTATGCCTAGGCCATAACACTATTAGGGGCGCCGCCGGAGCCGGAATATTAAGCGCCGAACTCATGGTAGCGAAGGGCTATATTTAGGGGCTGGAAGTCCCAGACCTAGGAGACTAGAGCCTTGCCGGGAGCAAACCTACCCCACAGATTCCTAGATAATAGAGGCGGCCTCCTCTACATCGACGGTGTTTCCGCAGCGGAGCTCGCGGATAAATTTGATACGCCATTATATGTTTTGATCGAGAATCGGATACGTGAGAACTATCGGAGACTTAAGGATGCACTATTAAAGTATTATGATAAGGTTAGAATATACTATTCTGCTAAGGCGAATACGAACCTAGCGGTCCTGAAAATACTGGAGAGTGAGGGGGCATATCTAGACGCTGTAAGCCCTGGGGAGGTCTTCCTAGCCCTAAAGGCTGGTTTCCAACCGGACAGAATACTTTTTACTGGAACGAGTGTTAGGGATGATGAGCTAAAGTTTCTCGCTGAGTCTGGGGTAATAATCAACATCGACTCCATATCGCAGTTGAGGAGACTCCTAAAGATCCATGTTCCAGAACTATTGTCTTTTAGGGTTAATCCGGAGGTTGGAGCCGGCCACCACGAACATGTCATCACTGCTGGGAGAAACTCGAAGTTTGGCATATGGGAGTCGGATATAGTTGAAGCCTATAGAATCGCGCTGAATGCTGGAGTGAAGCGCTTCGGCATACATATGCATATTGGGTCTGGAATATTAGATGCCGAGCCATTTCTCTTAGCCGCGGAGAAGCTCCTAAAGATAGCTGGCCAAATCCACAATAAACTCGGCATAACATTTGAGTTTATGGATTTCGGTGGGGGTTTAGGGGTTCCATATAGTCCGGATGAGAAACCCCTAAGCATAGATGATTTCGCCGGAAGAATGCTCAGCCTATTCAAGAGTAGGGTTGGTGAATACCATCTCGGAGAGCCGCTTTTCTGTATTGAGCCCGGCCGCTTCATAGTGTGCGATGCGGGCATATTGCTGACAAGGGTCAACACTGTGAAGATTACACCCTTCAAGAAATTTATTGGTGTTGATGCTGGATTCAACACCCTTATTAGACCAGCCATGTATGGCTCATACCATCCAATAATAGTTGCAAATAGGCTTAATGAGCCGGAGAAGGAAGTTTATGATGTCGCCGGCCCACTCTGCGAGTCAGGAGATATATTGGCTAGGAATAGGGTTCTGCCGGAGATTCAGGAGGGTGATCTCCTAGCGATATTAAACGCTGGAGCATATGGCTTCTCAATGAGCTCCCAATATAATTCTAGGCCTAGATGCGCAGAGGTTCTGGTTAAGGATGGAAAGTATGCTATAGTAAGGGAGAGGGAGAGCCTAGAGGATCTGGTTAGGGGACAGAGGATACCGGACTGGCTGCAATCCTAAACCTCCCAGCGCTTCCACCCAAAAACCAGATATATTATGTGGTGCATACTATTTGGCTTGCGAGGTGCCCACATGATCCTTGAGGAAGCGAATATCAAAGATTTGGATTATGAGGAAGCTTATAAGACCATTCTTAGGGCTGAGTCAACCGGACTAAATAGGGCCTTTGAGGTTGCACAGAGAGTCCTATGCATACAACCCCATCCCGACGATACGGATCTGGCCGCTGGAGGCCTAATAGCAAGGCTAGTTGAGGGGGGATGCGATATTACATATGTCACAATGACGGATGGGAGCATCGGAACATTCGACCCTGAGACCTACCCTGAGAAGATAACGTCCATAAGGGTCTCTGAGCAGGAGGAGGCCGCTAAGATTCTAGGTGTGAAGAGGCTTATATGGATGAATTATGGGGACTCATCCCTCAGGCCAACTATGGATGCCAGAAATAGGCTTATAACGGTGATAAGGGAGATCCAGCCGCACATAGTCTTAACCAACGATCCATGGCTAACATATGAGGCCCACCCAGACCATGTGGCAACGGGAATACTCGCCGTCGAGGCCGCGTTCTTTGCAATGTTTCCACATGTCAACCCGAGCGATGTTAGAGCCGGGCTAAGACCACACGTAACCCCATTCATAGCTTTCTACTGGACGAGGAAACCAAACGTTTACGTGGATATAACGGATTACATCGATAGGAAGATTAAGGCAGTAGCAGCGCATAAAAGCCAATTCCCACCGGAAAGATTCTGGGAGACAGAAAATTCATTAAGAGTACACTCTAGACTCTTAGGTAAGAAGATTGGCGTAGCATATGCCGAAGCATTTAAAGTCCTATCCCTCAAACACCTGCACTGCTGCCCCTACACAGAAGACCTATAACAAAACTCTAAGTTAAATTAGCCACAAAGATAGGAGAACCCTTACCCTAAAGAATGAGGTTTCAGATAACTTGCTCGATATCCTATTAGAGTATTTCCTGCATAGCTGAAGGGTTGGAAATTAGTGAAGCATATGTTAAGTGATTGAGAATCTGACGCGTTCTCCCTATCACAAATCATGCGAGAAATAGTATGTAATTGTTTCTAGTATGGTAAAACCCACATTGACTTCGTTATTACCCCAATAGCCGCTGTAACAGCTGTCACTAAACCTGTTCCGAGACCCATCCCTGCAACGATTGCAAATTTACTTTCATCCCACCATTTTGAGCCAATCTTCTTTGAGATTATTCTACCCACTATGGCTCCAAGAAATTGCGTAAATGGCATTGGAATAGGCATGCCAAATCCCGCAACAAAACCGATGGGGGAGAAGAGGGGCACTTTTATGAAGCTTGTTCCTAGGAAGCAAGCTGTTCCTATTATAAACGCCCACAATATATGTTCAACACGGAAAATATCCATTTGCCGAGTCACCCATATCTGATGCTGCATTACTTGTATGGGCCAATATACGGCCGTATAGGGATAGGCAGATGACGGGATTGGGGCAATCTGCCAAAAGATTTGTACATATATGAAGCTTAAGGACCAGGCGACCAAGGTTGCTAAATAATACGCCTTAATCCAGCTTGTTAATTTTGTTTCCGTGAGTTCCGCAATTTTAAATGATGGTAAAACCCAAGTGCCAGTAGAAGTTTCTAGGGGGGCATACCAAATATTGATACCCTTGTATCCACTAATCATTATCATTGCATTTTTAAAGTATGGTAGGTCTATGCCTACACCAGCTAAAGCCAACGCACGACCACTTATAATACCCATTATAAGAGGCCAAACAAAACAAATTATGAAAATTATCCATATTGGAAAATCTGGAACAAGATAGTAGGCCAGTGCCATAGTTCCAATTGAGGATACAAGGTATAGGATGATGATTGTTGAAAGTTGAAGAACTCCAGTCTCCTTCTCTACATCTCTAATTTTTCTTAATGAGGAAAAAGCGTTAATCACATTTCTCGGTGTCCTAATTATTGGCGCCAATCCAGCAGCTATAGCAAGTCCAATCATGGGACTAGCCCAAAGATAAAGGTAAGACCATTGATAGATTGATCTTAACCCCATGCCAGCAGTATATCCAAATAAACCAGGTCTCTCAGCAGTAGGATACATCATAACGGCCAAGGGGTTACCTATAAGGAAGACTGCTGCGGAGCCGATAAGCATTGAGACTACAACATCGAAAGGAAGAACGAATCCAGATGCAAATGATAAAAGATCTGTTGCCACTCCAAATGCAGCTCCAGGCAGAAAAACCTCTAGATATCTTGTGAAATCTATCCATGGCATTGGAATCGGGACTAATCGCATTTGAGTTATAAATGGCACACCATATAGAATGAAGCTGTAAGCCATGGAGATCACGGCGCTAATAATTAAAATACGAAGCTTCCGCGGCTCCCTCTCTGCTAATGTTACAACAATTTCGGCGCCTACGCGTTGCATTGGAAATGGCAGATCTTCAATAGTAGAGTATAGGCGATATAATATAAAGCCAATTGCTATATCACGAACCCTATACACTAGTATCCAGTTGCCCAAAGTAATTAGGGCTGGTATTAACCAGTCTTGATGCCATAGCGTTCTTAAAAATTGAACTTGAGAGTCAAGCGGGGGTGCAAACCATGTGGGAATTGCTTGGGAAAGGGGTAAACCTGTAATCGGATCTCTGAACATATAAGATGTTGGAGCATTTCGATAGTAAAAGTTAAAGATTAGGGCAAGCGCCACGGCCTCGGTTCCAGCCGCCCCCACACTCGACCACATTATAAAAACTTCTTGTTTAGTGAGCTTGGACCCAAAAAGCCTAGCTATTTCCGTAAATAGGAGGATGGTGGTGTATTGTATTGCAGATCCTAATCCAGCTCCCGATGTTAAGGATACCCATATTGTTGCTGGCAGAAAGACTATAGATGCATATAATATTGCAAGCGCAGAGCGCCAAGTGAGCCCCTCCTTATAAACTCTGAGTTGAGACTGTTTCACGTTCATTTCCACTTAACCTTCCCCTTCCTTCAAGTATTTTTTCCTCTGCTCTGAAGTCATACTACTCCAAATAAGCAGTTGTTTTCTAATTCGATCAATGAAAACTCTATTATTTTTCCTCCAATAGTCATATTTTCCAGAAAGACGAGTAATCATGAGATTACAGCGCCAATGTTTTTCTTCTTTCTTACGATACAAATATACTACTGCCCTCTGGATTATTCCCTTTTCATATGGTTCCAGCCTAACTCTCATAGAAAGGGTTTTATATTCTTGATCCTCTTTCAAACCTTTATCGAACTCTATTCCGGAGACCGTAAATGAATCTATGCCCTCAACGCTATGGCTAGAGGCATATTCGGCTAAGAATTTTAATAGTCCGGTAACTTGCTCGCTTGGAATCAAGAA
>JAGTQA010000075.1 GCA_018396975.1 Candidatus Bathyarchaeota archaeon
TTTTTCATAGGCATGGGACCGCCGCCTACTAGGGTCCACCCCTAGGATCCTAGTGCATTAGGGAGGGGAGGCTAGGCTATCGAAAAAGATACCTCCCTATCTTCTGGAATAGTCTCTCTAGGTAGATTAACTGTTTGAACCCTTCTAATCTTGGGCTCATGAGGAATTTGATAGGGAAGTTCGCATCCCCACTTTAACAGCTGAGGATGATGCTAGATACGTGACCAAAGCATACCTATAAATGGCTCGAGCATAAAATTTCTAGGGGGTCTTAGGGTTGAAGTATGAGGTTAAACTTATTTCTATTGAGGAGAAAGATGCTTTAATGGAGAAGTATAGTGACCGCTTTCTCTATGAGGAGAGGGCTGACATATATGGGTGCTGCATTAAGCTCCTAACGGATATAAAATATGTGAAGGAGCGCTGGGAAGAGAGCTTCTATCCTATGTCGGCGAGCATCCGCTCCCACGGAAGATTGATTGTCACGAACGAGACTAGAGAGGGGCAGCAGTTCCTCTATGACCCACTCTCCAAAACAGCTTTCCTAATTAATGTAGACTATTATGGCTGGATTAAATCCATAGCCCTAAGCGTCGCGGGCGACATACTGGAGGATGAGCATAGCATAAACTCTGTTCACGGCGCGTGCGTGGACATGGATGGGTGGGGCATATGCTTAATTGCACCCTCTGGGACCGGTAAGACCACGCATACATATGGACTTCTGAGGCTTGAGGGTGTAAGGGTTATCTCAGACGATTGGTTCTTTGTTCGCCTAATGGGCAATAGAGCCGTGGCATTCGCCTCAGAGAAGAACTTCTATATCCAAGCGGATATAGCCAATGTTTGGGGCGAATATCAAAGGCTTGTAGATAAGGCGGAGTTTGACTCCATGGGTAGAGCTGTCGTAAACATAAGATGGATCGTGGGGAAAGGAAGGGTTCTGCCAATGACAACACTGAAGAAGGCTATACTGCTTAAACGGGATCCGGAGGAAAGATCAATAATTAATAGGATTTCACCAGATGAAGCATTAAGTTATGTGGAATCCGCTGGCTTTTGTAATCCGCATCTGCTTGTGAGAGATAGACGAAAAACAAATATAAGAAGTAAATTCTTCAGAGAATTCTTCCATACGATAGAAGAAATCTATATTGTGAATACGGCTGCGCCAATAATGGAAAGCCACAGAGCCATCAAAGAAACAATTCAAAAATGAAGTGAATTTTACNTTTATCAAATCTTATAGCCTCCTCTAAACTTAGCCCTGCATCAATTAATGGTCGAATTCTTGCTGCCTGCTGTACATTAGACACCGTAATGTAAATTATTCCTCCTGCAAGAAGTATTAATAGAAATAGAACTAAAGAACGTCTAAGCTTTGCAATGCTTCCCCTTAAAGTTTTGAGATAAACTTTCCTTCTCATTAATAATTTTCCCGGAGAATTTTAGCTTAAAGCGAGATTATTAATTTTTTCATTTGCCAAGTTTGGATATTGGATTCTTAGGTATTAAAGGTTTTCCAATCCTGCGATTATTTGCCTTAGGAAAAATTGTTAAATCACTCCTAATATTTTATGTTATGGGAAGAGGTCTTCGTTACTCATGGTGCTGGTTACTCTGCTAAAATCAATGTTCTTTGCACTGATCTGTGCGGTTCTACTATTCATGTTACTTGCCATACCTTTGGGTTTAGAGATGTTCTTTACTGAAAGGTTATCGGAGCGCTATACTTTTGAGTCCATATATTCCATTAAATTTTTAGATTTTTATATTGAGGTTAATATGGGTTTAACATTTGCTATTTTTCTAGCCTTATACACCTTATGTTTTATTGCATCTTTTAGGAGTGAGTCAGCGTTATATAAGGGCATAAAGTGGCCCTTCACGAAAGAAAAGGGGGTATTGCACTTAATAAGAAATCCCCTGCTTGCTCTGCCTATTTTATCGAGTTTAACCTATGTTATTTCAAAATCTATCCATTTGATCCAAGAGATGCATAATATACCTTTAGGTGAAGCGCCGATCTCTAAGGATCCTCTAATAGCATTTCTAGAAATATCGGTTTCGCCTCTCATCGAGGAAATTGTCTTTCGCATACTCCCAATAGGCACTTTCCTAATAACCTATATTTTGAGTACGGTTAGGGTAAAGGAGTTGGGAACTAGATGGGAAACACTAAAATTTTTGATATCTATTCTCCTTTATCCTAAGCGAGGAAGAGAAATTGCTGATTTAAGAGCGGTTAAAGATCACGGTTTTCTCTTTCATATAGAGCAAAGGGAGTGGTTAATAATAGTCTTAACATCCGCGATCTTTAGCTTCTCCCACTACTCTTCCACATGGGAAGTTGGAAAGCTCTCATCATCTTTTGTGCAGGGTTTAATTATGGGATTGTCTTATGTGATCTATGGCATTCCAGCACCCATAATTGTACATTGGTTTCTCAATTATCACCTATACACTTATAATCTTGTGAGGATGGTTAACCCTAAAATTGCCATTTTAACTAACTTAAACGAGTATCTTACAGTTACGCTGGGAATAGCCAGCTTAATAGTAATATTCCTCCTTAAGATTAAGGATATTGCGGGGACTAACATTCCCAACATACAAACTCTAGTGATGAAGCAGATTAGTAGACTTAAAAGCAGTCCAAAAATAATAGCAGAACGTTATAGTAGTAGGGTGCTCGAAAAGATCTCACGCATAAGCCTTAAATCTTTTACGGACATTAATTTCATCATCTTATTTTTGATATCAATAGTTTTTGCTATTAGGCTATTAATTATTGGTTTTCCAAGCCCGGAAAGTGGCGAGAAATATTATGAGTCGGGATTTGTATTTGATGAGGTTTATTATGTAAAGGCAGCGAGACTTCTCCTTAGAGGCGAATCGACTAATAATGAACATCCACCATTAGTTAAGATATTCATAATGGCTGGGATCCTTCTCTTCGGAGATAATCCGATTGGTTGGCGTCTCTTTCCAATATTATTTAGCTCACTATCCATAATCTTTCTTTACATGCTTACAGTAAAAGTTACTAGGAATAAGCTTATAGCTTTCTCCACCGCGATACTATTTATGTTTGATATAATGGCTTTCAATATTGGACAAATAGCTATTCTTGATATTCCCTCTATAACGCTCATCTTTGTTGCGTGCATAATGTTAGTTGGGGGAAGATATGATCTTAGCGGAATATTTTTTGGCCTAGCAATGCTATGTAAACTTAGCGCACTTTTCAGTCTAGGTATAATTTTCTCTCTACTATTAAGAATGATATCTGAAAGTGATGGATCTAAATTAAAGAGTTTAGTACTTAAATGGTTGCTCCTCTCGGCAAGAATATTTCTTCTATCATTCACCATCTTCCTGCTCGGCATATGGGTTTATGATGCGGTTTATAGGATCTTTAATAATAGCCCGATAAATCACATCATTTATATGCTCAATTATCACAGTATTCTAAGATATCAGGATCTGGAAGAAATTATTCATCCACTGGAATGGATTAATCCCCTAAATCCATTTCCTCCAATCCCCTATTATGTAAGCCACTCAATAGCATACTATGGCATATACTCGCCTTTATGGTGGAGTATATGGGTGATTGTTCCCTTAAGCCTTAAAGAAGCCATTAAAGATAGGAGTACGCCCAGCTTCTTCATCCTTACCTGGATTATGGCGAATTTCACTCCACATGTTATACTAGCCTATGTCCTGAAAAGATATGTTTATCCATTTTATTTCTGCATGACATTACCCGGGCTGTATCTGGGCTTATCCTATAGTTTAGCCCCACCAAAAAAGTCTTTAAGAGTGCTGTTAGCATTGATAATTTCTATTCAGGTAATTTGGTTCATTATATGGTTTCCTGTTAAGCCGAAAATCCTAGTAGACCTTCTCTCCTCCCTTAACTTGCAAGTTTAATATCATGGAGAATTTACCAAGGAAGTTGTACGAAGTAGTTTTTGATAATTATCCCTGAGGAGGCTGTCAGGAAGATAAGAATGTCACCGCTTTCCATTCACGAAGAAGAGTTTCTTACAAAACTGACCGAATTTATAAGAGAAATATATACCTCAAGATATTTGCAAGTCTACTATGGAATTTTCACTAGGCTCTTTCCTCTAAATAGGTGCTGGAGCCCGTATCTTTTCAGCGCTTGCCATAGAATTGTGCATATTAGCTCATCATATGTGAAGCCGGCTGCCCTAGCGGCCTCTGGAAGGCAGGAGTGGGCCTCTGGATCAGGTATCAAGCCGGGTAGCGGATTGACCTCCAGAACCCTCGGCACACCCTCACTATCTAACCTCATATCTATGCGACAAACATCTCTGCAGTTTAAAATCTTAAATGTTTTAATCGAGATCTCCCTTATCTCATTCTCTAGATCCCTTTGTATTCTCGCTGGGCACTGGAATATGTCTAGGGGCTTCTCCGGGGTATCCCAGATCCACTTAGCCTCATAGGAATATATTGGGCTGGCTGAGTTCGGTAGCTTATCGAGCTGTATCTCAACGATTGGTAGGACCGTTGGCTCCTCATTACCTATCAACCCAACAGTAAATTCCCGTCCAGGCATAAACTCCTCAACTATAGCTGGCTGATGATAGGTTTCTATAACCCATGAGACTTGTCTCCTAAGGCTCTCCTCATCCCTAACGAGAGAACTGCTCCTAATGCCTTTACTGGAACCCTCGGCTAAAGGTTTGACCACGAGTGGGAAATCCATTCCGCTATCAAGTCTCTCATCAGCCCGCCTAAAAACCTGAAACTTTGGTGAGGGAACACCGTGCGCGCTTAAGACTTTATGGGTTAAAGCCTTATCTAAGCATATTGCCAAGGTGGCTGGTCCAGAGCCAGTATATGGTATACTCAGCATTTCTAATATGGCTGGTATATGGGACTCCCGACTCTCACCCCGCAATCCCTCAGCAATATTAAAGACTATGTCCGGCTTAAGCCTGCGCAGCTTATAATAGGCATTCTCGTCTGCCTCAACCTTTATTACTTTGCAGCCCCCTCTTCTTAGGGCTGAGGCTATAGCATTCACGGTGCTCTCTTCATCGAACTCCACATAAAAGTCTTCGGGGAGGTTCTCGCCCTCCCCAATCTTCCTCCTAAGGTTATATGTTAGGCCGACCCTAAGGGCTGGAATCATATCTTATCGGGGCCGCTTTAAGCCCCTGCCTCGGCATGTACTGTTGAGGGGTTCTTAGAGCTGTATAGGTTTCACTCTTTTCCCTCTCAGCGGGTATCTGCGGGTAAACATATATGCCTCCCTCATAATTTCTTAGGACAACCTTCTCATCATCCATTGATAGGACATAATTTGGCTGCAGCGGTATTTTGCCTCCCCCTCCGGGCGCATCAATAACGAAGCGTGGCACCGCTAAGCCCGAGGTCTTACCGATTAATGCCTCAAGTATTTTAAGTCCAACTTCAACCCTTGTCCTGAAATGATAGGTTCCCTTAACCAAGTCCATTTGGAAGAGGTAGTAGGGCCTAACACGTATTTTAAGGAGCTTCTGAACAAGGCTCTTCATTATCTCCGGATCATCATTAACACCCTTAAGGAGAACTGACTGATTCCCAAGTGGTATGCCAGCGTCAGCTAATAGTCCGCATGCCCTCTCAGCCTCATCAGTTATCTCGCGTGGATGCTCGAAATGTACGTTCACGTAAAGTGGATGATACTTTTTGAGCATCCTGCATAGCTTAGGCGTTATTCTTTGTGGTAGGGTGCATGGAACCCTAGAGCCTATCCGCAGAATCTCAACGTGCGGTATCTCCCTAAGCTTCTTTAGTAGAAACTCGATTTTCTCGTCCGGCAGCATAAATGGGTCTCCGCCAGATAGGAGCACATCCCTAATAGATGGGTTCTCGCGAACATACTTAATCTGAGCCAAGTAGACGTCGTCTGATAAATTTACTACTGGCTTACCAACTTTCCTCTTCCTCGTACAGAATCTACAGTATGTCGCACAGCTATTTGAGACGCACATTAAAACCCTATCCGGATACCTATGTACTAGGCCCGGAACCGGACTGTCACCCTCCTCATTCAATGGGTCCTCATATCCATAGGGGTCCTGGAGCTCTAACGGACTCGGTATGCACTGCTTCCATATTGGGTCGTCAACCTCCTCGATGAGGTCGAAATAGTATCTTGAGACGAACATTGGATATTTTTCGGCAACGGCTTTAATAGGTTCTATATCGATTTTAAACCGCTCTAAAATCTGCTCTGGTCTAGTTATGCTCTTTTTGAGAATACTTTTCCAATCTTCCGACATTTTCTATTTCGCGCGCTCACTGTAGCACGCTTAGGTGCTACAAGGTGTAATGTATGCACGACACAATTAATATTTAAAGTTTTCTATCAACATTTTTCGATATGTTAGAGTCGCAGCAAATATACATCCTCATCATGATATGTGCCATCCTTGAAAATCTTACCCTTCCTTACAGTTTCAAGCTTAAATCCGAGCTTCTCGGCTACATGCTTCATGGCGCTGTTTTCCTCAAGGGTCTCTATAATAAGTTTTTTAACACCCTTCTCCCTAGCCAGCTTTACGGCTTCCCTTATGAGGTTTGTCGCTATACCCCTGCCCCAATAGTCTGGGTGGACGCTTATGCCAATACTCGTCGTCTGCTCCGCATCATCCATGCGCCAAAGAGCCAAGAAGCCAACTATGCGGTCCTCTATTCTTGCGACAAGAACCTCAACCCTATCGTTACCTTTAAGCTCGCTGAAAAATCTCCTATACTCCTCGAGCTCCTTCTCATATTCCTCATCAGCGTACTCGACAAGCCACTTCCTAACAGCTGGATGGCGCTCAATATCAACAATAGCCCTAACATCCTCATCCTTTAGAGGGTTCAGTTTAGCATTAATAATCTCAAGTTTCAAGCTGTCCCTCCAAAGGCTTAAATGGAAATCTTAATGAGGCGATATTAAAACCTTTCTAAAATTATTATATCAAATCGGAGCAAACAATATTAAATAACTCCGTCTGCCTGAAGATAAGCCCTCTGCCTAAGGAATATCGTCGTAACACCAGCCTCTCTAAGCCTCCTCCTAAGCTTACTATCGTTTGTCGCAACTATAAACTGCCCCTCCCTAGCAACGCGCAGTATAACATCATCGTTGCTCTCACCCAGCTCAGCCTTTACATCAATAACCTTACACTTTTTAGTTAGCTCAAGGGCCGAGAGAGCATATCTGCGAGTCTTCTCAGACTTTCCCATAGAAAGCTTCTTAAGCTCCTCTAGGGTTGTTGAGAGCACGATCGGTTCGAAGCGCCCAATCAAAGCTTCTATACTATCGAAAATATCTATTTTAAACTGGAATGGAATAAGTAGAAAGTTTGCGTCAAAAATAACTTTACGCATCCGTAGCAATCAACCCTTCATGGGAGAGTAAACCCTAGAGAGCTTTGCGGCTAACTCAATAGCCTTAAATAGGCTTCTTGGATTCGCTAACCCCCTCCATGCAATATTATAGGCTGTTCCATGGTCAACGCTTGTCCTAATGAATGGAAGCCCAAGGGTTATAGCGACAGCGCCATAAAAATCTAGGGTTTTGGCGGCTATATGTCCTTGGTCGTGATAGAGCGATAAAACAGCGTCAAACTTACGCTCTAATGCCTGATGAAATATGCTATCAGCCGGAAGGGGCCCGATGACATTCAAGCCCATTCCCCTCAGCTCCTTTATTGCAGGAGCTATCTCCTCAGCCTCCTCTCTGCCAATTAGACCCTCATCGCTTGCATGAGGATTCAACGCTGCCACCGCTATTATTGGCTCTTTTATCCCTAAATGCTCCAAAGCCTCTTTAATCTTCAATGTCATGCTAACAATTCTATCCTTCTTAACGGCTTTTATAGCCTCGATTAGCGGCATATGTCTCGTTAGGAAGAATATTCTCATCCCCCTAACCCAGAACATTGTTAGTGGCTCTTTAACACCACAGAGCGCCGCTAAAATCTCCGTATGCCCGATATGCTCGCTTCCAGCCAAATTTATTGCCTTCTTATTTATTGGAGCTGTTGCTATAGCGTTAATCTCACCTTTAAGAGCATAATAAACCGCCCTCTCAATATACTCTATTGATGCTCTGCCGGATTCTGCTGATGCCACTCCAATAGGCAGGCTCTTTACATCCACATTCCTTAGGTCTATTACTTCGATTAAGCCCCTCTCACCTCTAGCCTCACATGGCGAATCTATAACCCTAAACCTTACATTAAGCCCAAGATTCCCGCTGATGGCCTCTAGAATCGATAAATCGCCTACTAAAATAGGCCTACATATATTGTAGATGCTGGACTTGAGGAGAGCTTTCACGGATATTTCCGGCCCGATCCCGGCTGGGTCGCCGATCGTCACACCAACTATGGGTTTAGTAGTTCTTCCCATAACTTCTAGCCCCTAAAATATGTCCTTCCTTCCAATCCACTCCCTTTTTCTTCTGAGATAATAAAGGTAGGTTTGATATGAGACTTCAGGTGGGACTCTATGGTCGACTGTCGGTATATATCCACCATCCCTAAGTAATGGTGTAAGCCTCTCAAGCTCCTTCTCTATCCCCTTCTCACCAGCCATTAAAGCGAACTTATTTATGCCGCCCATCAGTAGAAGCTTATTGCCATATTCCTCCCTAAGCCTATAGACATCTGTGAACCGCGCCTCCAAAGGAAACATACAGTTTATCCCAGCCTTAAGCCATCCGGGGACTAAGAGGCTTATGTCCCCATCGCAGTCAACAATATTTATGTGCACGCCATACTCCTTCAGCATCTCAGTCACCCTCCTATATCTTGGAACCATGAACTCCTCAAAGTGGCGGACTGATATTAGCGGTCCCCGACTATAGCACATATCCTCCCACCATGTTGCGAAGTCCACCCTAACATCCCTCAGGGCTCTGCGGATAACCTCAATCCATAAGTTAACGAGGGTGTCCATTATCTCCCCAATCCAATCTGGGTCTCTATAGAAGGCTATTGAGATTCTCTCAACGCCCATCCAATTCCTCAGCCAACCATATAGGCTTCCAACATGAATCCCAAGTGGATAATCACGTTCCTTATAGCTCGCCGCAACCTCCTCCCAATTTAGTGGGAAACGCCCCGGAGTGTTTGGGTCGAAGAATGGTCTCAGCCGCTCCCAATCATCTCTATTCTTTAGTGGGTGGCGGATATAGTGTGGAACTGAGGAGGTTGACTTCGTCCGCACATAGATGCCGCCCATTCCATCATCTATAATTGCCCTATCCCCATCCTCCTTTATTATCCTCTCTGGGAGTGTTGGCCAAAGTCCAGTTCTAACTGGCAGCATCTCAATACAATCCCATCCCTCAAGCCCCAAATATAGCTCTATATCTCTATCGGTCTTCTTGTCGATTGGAAGCCCCTCCCTATGCCACCTATCTATTGTCTCAGTCCAATAGCCAAACTCGTAATCCGGAACCCTATCGACCTCCTTAAACTCAAAGGTTCTGAGAAATCTCTCCCTATGATTCAATAGACATCCCTTCATCCTCAGTTTTCAATTCAACTAAAATCTGAAGCAAGCAATAAAGGTTTATTTTCCGCAAATATCTTTCTCAACTTATTCAGGAGAGTCCCGGTCTTCTTCCAATAAAGTCTGTGTTGGCTTCTAGGGCGAATGATATCTTTAGGAGCAAATCCTCATTAAATGGTTTAGTTATAGCCTGTAATCCTATTGGGAGGTTGCCCTCAAATCCGCACGGTACAGATATTGCTGGGTAACCAGTCAAGTTAGCTGGAACAGTTAAAACATCACACATGTATAGGGTTAATGGATCACCTATCTTCTCGCCAATATTGAATGGTGGAAGGGGCATTGTTGGTCCAACTAACACATCAAATCTCTTTAGGGCTTCTTCGAATTCTCTGCGTATTAATGTTCTAATTTTAAGGGCCTTCAAGTAATATTGCTCGTAATAGCCAGCTGAGAGGGCGTATGTTCCAAGCATTATTCGCCTCCTAACTTCAGCCCCGAAGCCTATACGCCTATTCCTCGCATATATCCTTGACCAGTCGGCATCATCATGCTCAACACGATAGCCATATCGCAGACCATCGTAGCGGGCTAGGTTTGAGCTGGCCTCGGCCATTGCAATAATATAGTATGCGGCTAAAGCATATTCTAGGCTGGGTAGGGAGACCTCCTCATAAGTAGCTCCTAAACTCTCAAGCAAGTGAATGGCCGACCAAACATGTCTCTTAACAGCCTCCTCAACCCCCTCCTCAAAGAACTCCCTAGGCAAACCAACCCTTAACCCCTTTAAATCATCTGTTAACTCCTGAGAGAAGTCGCCTAACGGTATATTCACCGACGTGCTATCGCGGGGGTCATATCCACCTATAACTGATAGGAGTAAAGCGCAGTCAGCCGTGCTCTTGGCTAGGGGTCCTATCTGCTCTAGGCTATTGGCGTAAGCTATAAGCCCATATCGGCTCACTAAACCATATGTTGGCTTAAGTCCGATAACCGAGCAGTAGCTGGCCGGGCATCTAATCGAGCCTCCAGTGTCGGATCCTAGGGCTAGAGTGGTCTCATCTGCTATAAGGGCCGCGGCGCTTCCACCCGATGAACCACCCGGAACCTTTGTGAGATCCCATGGGTTCCTTGTTGGCCCAAAATAACTGGTCTCCGTCGTTGAGCCCATTGCGAACTCATCCATATTAGTCTTCCCAATTATTATGGCGTCCTCGCGTTTAAGCCTCTCTACAACGGTTGCATCATAGGGTGGGATAAAGTTCTCAAGCATTCTTGAGGCGCATGTCGTTCTAAGATTAAGTGTGCATATGTTGTCTTTTATGGCTATGGCCACACCCGCCAGCCTACCGACGACCTCACCACGACTAATCCTCCTATCGATTTCTCTAGCCCTCTCTAGGGCCTCCTCAAAGTTGGGCGTGATGAAAGCATTTATCTTTTCATCTAATCTCCTAATCCTGCTAATAATTGACTCGATATAGTCCTCAGCAGTTATCTCCTGACGCCTTATTCTATCGATGACATCTAAAGCATTTAACTCATATAATCTCGACGTATTCAGCCCTCCGCTCGCCTAGACTATTCTTGGCGACTTAAAGAAGTTCCCCTCCCTCCTAGGAGCATTTTTTAGGGCTTCCTCTTTGGGAAGTGGTTCACCGACCTCATCCTTTCGGAAAATATTGGTCAGTTCCAGCACATGGTATGTTGGTGGGATATCTTTTGTATCAACCTCATCGATCTTCCTAAAGAACTCTATAATCCTATTGAACTGCTCAGTAAACTGCTCCTTCTCTTCCTCAGTTAACTCTATGTGTGCTAGCCAAGCGATGTGCTCAACTTCCTTCTTGGATATGTGCTTCTCCCTCATTTTCAATCAACCTAAATTTCATTAACGGCGTCCAAATTTTAGGTTTATGTTTTCTAGGCTAATTTTACGCGCATTAAATATGCGTTCTCGCCATCAGCATAATATCCCCTAATGGTCTTCTCAATCTTGAACCCCATCTTTTTATAGAGGTTTATTGCTGGCATATTACTGACGCGAACCTCAAGATAGCAATCTTTCACACCATAATATGTCGCCATAGCCTCAAGCGCCTCCTTAAGTAGCGCCTCTCCAATCCCCCTCCGCCTATACTCGGGCAGAACAGCTATGGAGATAACATGTCCCCTCTTTATTAGACCTAGGCCTGAAAAACCACTTTCTATGCGACACATAATGTAGCCGACAACCCTATTATCCTCTTCGGCAACAATGAACGTCTCCGGGAAGTTCGTGTATAAGTCTACAAAGAAATACGTTGAGTAATTTTCGGGCAAGCACGTCTGATTTATATACATCACTTGATTCAGGTCCTCAGGCCTAAATCTTCTAATCGTAAAGGTTCTTCCTTCCACTTCTGACCCAGCAAGACTAATTTGACATAACAAACTTAAAAGAATTATCTCTTTCCAGTATTAAGACCGTTAACGTTCGCCCTCTTCTATTGTGGGCAGAGTGAGGTTTCCATGGGGTATAAAGGAGACTTTAGACCTCCTTCCAGACCTCTCCAGAGCATATGTCAAGGCTTCATTCGCAGTCCTAAAAACCTTTAAGCCCTCCATCTCCGAGATGTAGAAGTCAGGTAATGCTGAGACCATGCCGATATTAGCCCCTCTTAAGACTCTGAGGAAGCGGCAAGCTACAAATCCACCAATAGTAAATCTTTTCTGCAGCGACCTTTCTAGGGATTTTGGGTCTCCTCTAAATTTAGATAATGCCTCATGGAAGTCGACCCTGCCATATCCGCCTGAGCATTCAGCAACCAGAATAATCACACCATCTCTCTTAGAGATTCTCAGCGCGTTCTCTAGGCATCTGCAAGCCTCAAAAAGACTTGCGTCAAAAGGTGAGCCGCCCGGGCTGATAAAGACTACGTCCGCTCTTTTCTCAACCGAAACCCTATAGATTTCATCGGCAATCCTAATGCTCTCTTGGAGACATCTCTCAAAATCTCCGGAGACTAAGCCGACGATCCCACCCTTAATATTCCTCACAATATTTATTGCAAAGGTTATGTCTAGGGAGGATGAGGCTTCGAAGATGCCCTTAAATATTAGGTCTGAGGGGTTATCGAGGTTTAGGGCTGGCGAAAGTATCTGTCTAACAGTCTCAATGCTTGATAGTCCGAGTAGAATACTGCTTCCACCCCACCTATAAAGCATGTATGGGTCTGGCTCAACCAGGCTGGCTGAAATCCTAACTTTAGACTCAGCGAAAACCCTATTAATGTGGATCTTTATTCCGCTCCCAAACTCACCAATAGGGATGGTCTCGCTGGAAAAGTCATGTATTATCATGTTGGCTCCAAAAGAGAGTATATCGTTCTTTAGCTGGCCTAGAACCCCCTCGGCCTCTGAGCGGAAGAGGTCTTGGGCCACAATAACTGTTAAATCACTACTCTTTAACCCGGCTCTAGACATCTCTTCCAGCACTAAGGGGACTATAGGCTTAATTACTGGTGCCTCAGAAGCACTTAGGACCAATGCAACCCTCTCTCCCGGCCTAACTACTTCAGATAGTCTCCTTGAGCCGATGGGATTCTCTAGGGAGCCTCTAACCTCATCCTCGATTTTCTTGGCGCTAACCTTTTCCTTAATCCTCACTATATTCTGCAGATTCTCAGCTGGTACCCTAACACATACCTCTGTATTACCGTAGGGGAGCCAGACATCAACCAAAAGGCGCTTCCCTCACATTAAACTCTGATGTCATCTCACAAATATTTTCTTCCCAAGATATCTACCTTTCACACTCAAAAAATCAGCGGTTAACATCTTATTGATATCCCTTACCTCCCTTCTAATAAAACGCTCAGTACTTGTCGAAGGAAACTATTTCTTGAAGAGATTTTCTAGGTCCAGGCTCCCTAAAGCTCTTTCCCCTCGGGTAGCCTAATGGTGTTATTGCAACGACATTAACATCTTCCGGTATTCCCAGAATCCTCTTTACTTCCTCATTACTGAAGGAGCCTATCCAGCATGTACCTAGCCCCTCGGCTCTGGCAGCTAGGATCAGGTGTGTGAATGCTATTGAAACATCGACAAGCATGCTTAGGTCACCCATATACTCGCCCCTATTCCCATGAATGTTGTATCCGCACGCCACTATAACAACTGGTGCCTCAGCAATAAACATCTGACCGTGGCATGCAATGGCCAGACGCCTCTTTAGCTCAGCATCTCTCACAACTATAAATTTCCATGGCTGAAGATTCCTGCCCGAAGGCGCTATTCTTGCAGCATCTAGAACCCTCATTAAAACATCGTCTGGTATCGGGTCAGGCTTATACGATCTTATGCTCCTACGAGTTCTAATAACCTCATAAAAGTCCACGGGTCATCAACTCCAAGATAGCACACGCACTCTAACTCAATGTTTGATGCAATATATCTATTTTGTGAATCCCCACTTTAATCCTCTAATCTTGGCTTATGCTTCCCTGACCTAGCGGTATGAAGGCTTGAAACTCCTCTAATGGTATCTTTAGAACCGCCTCACGCTCATCTGGGGGAACCATTCTTGCTAGTCTATCCCTAATTTCTTTGGCAAGTTTTCCGCTAGGCTCCTTACCCGGGATAATCTTCACGTAAAAATTTGTCTGCTTAGATATTGCGCTTAGGGGACCGCCTATGACCCTGATACCATCATTCTCTCTTTTAACGCCTATAGATATTTCGAGCGGAACATTCCTAAGATAGTTCCTTGTCCCATATATCATAAATGAGCCCTTTGACAGATATTGGCCGGATGGTGAGGCCTTACTAACCTGCTCAGGCCTAACCCAATAAACATCCACGGCCTTAAATTGCTCCTTCCAAGCTCGAGAGTATGATGCCGTGAACTGCGCTGCCTCGGCAACCGTCTTTTCAGTGGGGTTTTTCCCTAGGGTTTTTATTAGGACGAAGGGTGATCCGGGTATGTCGGTGTGAAAAACAATATCATGGGGCTCCATATACTTTTTTATTAGCATCTCGTTTGTTGATGCATCCCTTCCACCTATCACTAGAAAGCCTTCTGAGGAGAAGAACCAGCGGAACTTCTCATACCACTCCCTCCTCCTTCTTATGCGCAGTTCACTAGGTGCTGCCTCAATAATCTTCGTGGCTTCGGCCTTTACACTCTCGATCCTCATCCTTGTCTGCTCTATGGCCTTCTCTACACCCTCAATTTTATCCCTAGCCTTCTTAGCCCTCGCATAATATTCAGCCGCATTCTGTTGGGCATTCATCTTGAGATTTAGGTCGAAAATTTCCTCATCGACTGAAACCTTGAGGGATAATGTCTTTGGATCGATTGATACGAAGTATATTGAGGGTGTTATGGAGGAATGCTTCTCCGCGATTAGGGTTTTGGCAATCTCATCCCAGTCTCTTCCGCCCCTCTTCTCACTCATGATTCTGGCTATTAGGGAGTCAATCTCATGGAGGTGACTAAATATTAAGTCACCTATCCGCTGATATAGATCAGCCTTAGCCTTAAGCTCCCTAAGATTCTCCTCCTGCTCTCTAAGAACCCTCTCTAGACTAATAATCTTCCGTCTGGCAGCCTCCTCAGCCTCCTTCACCCCACTGACAACGGACATCTTAGCATAATACTCATCGAGAGCCCTGTTAAACGTCTCAAATCTTATCACATGAAGCCCCTCATACTTCTTTAACATGAAGGGTGCAACATCAACCCATCTGCCATCCTTATCGACAAAGATACACGGCATATAATTTCCAGATTCAACCTGAAATACCAGAGATCTTATGCTCTCAAGAATGGAGGACAACTCCTCAGAGCTGAGCATAAAGCTCATCTTATTCTTATCCACACCAGACCTCGCCAGAACCTCCTCGGCATAAAAGCCTCCGATTCCAAGAAGCCTAGTCAGTCCCCTGACGACCTCAATTTTACCGAGATCCCTCATTTTACCGAGATCTTCCAGGCTTATGCTTCTTGGATCCTCCCCCCTCTTAGGAGGATACTTAAATTCCTCTCCGCGCAAGATATCTCTGTCCCTCATTCTTCGGTAGGTTAGTGCATGCATGATCTTGCCTTCTGGGCCGACGAGGATAATATTTCCCTCATCGAACAGTTCCACTATGAGCCGATAGTCTTGGTCACCGCGCCTAATAACGATCTCAAGCATCCTCTCAAAGTCGTATTGGGAAACACCTTTAATAATACCATTCTCCAGATGCTTTCTAAGGGCCATGCAGAAGCTAGGTGGACTCCTCGGCCTCTCAATTTCATAAGAAGTTAGGTGGACTCTTTTGCCCGCCTCAATTAGGAGTTGCATGCTCTCTCCCTTTGGGTTGCGAAGCTTTAAGAGTAAGGTTTTATGATTTATCTGGTAGATCTTCGCCACTCGCGAGTCCAAGATAAGGTTAGTGAGTTCAATGGTGAGCACGGCTAGATCGAAACTGGATAAACCTTCCCTCAAACAATCACCAAAAAGGGTAGATGTTTAATGAGCCCTTTAAATCTTATTTACTGGATTAAATTAATCCTCGGAATCTTCACGGCAGCTTTATGCGTACTTTTGGGCGTGAACAATATTCTCAGCGGGATAGTTGTGAGCATTGCAGTTTATTTGGTAAGCGATAAGATTCTTAAGCAGATTTTTGTATCTAAGGTTGAGAAACCATCGGACATAACTAAGACGGGTCTAACAATATATGTTTGTGCGTGGCTGCTATTTTGGACCCTCCTATACACGCTTCTACTGCTCCACTAATCCTCCATCATCTTCGGCTTTATCCTCACGGCCAGACCCAGCACGCCTGAGCATAAAGCGGATGTAGTTAGCTAGGGCTAGGAAGTATCCGCGATCATACTCACCTTGCAACATATCCCTAGAATTCCTCGTGAATTCCTCGAGGTATCTCTTTAAGGAGTCGATATTGTTTGGATCTAAGGTCCTTATGAAGCTCTCTTGCTCATTTGATCGGTACATTAGGATTATGCCCTTAAGCGCTTTAATGAAGCCTCGCTTAAATTCATCGCGGCCTTCCTCTCCGAGTTTAGCCACAACCTCATCTAAGTTCCTTTCAGCCTCAGAAAACCTTCTATCCATTATTAGCTGGAAGATGTTGTTTAGAAGGGATGAGGAGATTGGGATCTTACCATTCTCCCCTATCTTCTTCTGTGACATCTTCTATACCATTCTCAGTTATCTTAAATAGACATTCACCTTCTGGAAGATAGGGACTTGAGACCAGCCTAGCTATTCTAATAGGTCCTCTGGCACCCTTCCTTAGGAAGACTCTTGTGTGGCTTGTGTGGGCGACTATATGCCCTCCTATTGGACGGATTGTCTCGGACAGGAAGACTTCCGGGCTAGACATGACCTGATTGGTTACTAGGGCAACCGCGTTAAATGCCCTCGCCAGCCTAATGAGCTTATGCATATGCTGGTTGAGCTTCTGCTGTCTTAAGGCTAAGTTCTCACGCCCAATATACTCGCTTCTAAAGTGGGCTGTCAAAGAGTCAACAACTATGAGGCGTATATTATTCTCCTTAATAACTTTATCAGCATTCTCTAGGAGAAACATTTGATGGTCAGAGGTGTAGGCCTCAGCCCAAATGATATTCTTAACAACCTTCTGGGGGTCTAGCCCCCGAAACTTGGCCATTTGAACTATCCGCTCAGGTCTAAAAGTATTCTCCGTATCTATGTATAGGGCTCCACCCCCCAAACCACCCTTCTCCGGAGGAAGCTGGACATTTACGCACGCTTGATGAGCAATCTGGCTTTTGCCAGAACCATACTCGCCGTAAAATTCTGTTATGGTTTGCGTCTCAAGCCCTCCACCCAATAGCTCATCAAGCTTCTTGCTTCCAGTTGTTAGGCGAAGAACGCTTTGGCGTTTCTCGAGGAGTTCATCGGCGCGTATAAAGGATAGCGTAATCGATGATCTGGCAGCATTAATTATTTCAAATGCTTTTTTATCACCTATGCCCGCCTGCTCAAGCTCGCGGATCGTTGCCATGGCAAGTGATTCAACAGTGTTAAAGCCCAGCTCGCGTAGTTTCTCGGCTATTGATGGGGTTACTCCTGGAATATCCTCGATATTTATGTATCGTCTTCTTTCTACTTCATCGCCGTACATCTTCCCTATCTCAAATTGATTCTATCTTTCCACAGATATTTAAATTAGACGATGCATAGCCAAATTATCTATGTGGTTGAGAGTATGGTGGACTTTGGAATGCTGATTGAGGACACCGTCCTAAACCTCTTAAGGCTTGCCGCGGTCAGACTGCCAGAAGATGTCAAGGCAGCTCTCAGGAGGGCCTATGAGTTGGAGGGGAACCCTCTCGGTAGGCTTCAGCTTGAGAATATTCTTGAGAATATAAGGTTGGCTGAGGAGGAAAATGTGCCCGTATGCCAAGATACTGGTGTAATATCCTTTTATTTGAGGGCTGGCTTAGGCTTTAGAGGTCTAAATTCTATTGAGGGTGCTCTTTATAGGGCTGCGAGAAAGGCGACGCTGGAGATACCCTTAAGACCAAACTCCGTAGACTTCTTCACAAACAAGAATCCGGGAGACAATACCGGAAGATACCTGCCATACATTAGCTGGGGTCTCTTTAACGGAGATTATCTTGACATAACCGTTCTCCTTAGAGGTGGCGGATCAGAGAATGCCTGCACGCTTAAAATGATGGATCCAAGCGCTGGACTTGAAGGGGTTAAGGAGTTTGTTTTGGACAGCGTAATAAAGGCTGGTGGAAAACCATGTCCACCAACAATTATAGGTGTTGGGTTAGGTGGCGGCGCGGACATAGCCACTTCACTCGCCAAGAGAGCCCTTCTCAAACCATTAGATGAGGAGAACCCTAATGAGGACGCCGCTAAACTCGAGCGGGATCTTTATGAACTTATAAATATGACTGGGATAGGCCCGATGGGTCTAGGTGGAAACATAACAACCCTGGCTGTGAGGGTTGAGTATGCCCATAGGCATCCTGCATCATATCCGGTGGCCGTCGCATTTCAGTGCTGGGCTGCTAGAAGGGCAACTGCACGCATATATTCCGATGGAAGAGTTGAATACTTGTCACATAAGATTTAAGCTCATAAGATAATCCATGGATGTTTGGGCCGATACACGCTTCTAAAAAGAGTTAGGGAATTAAAAATGGCTGATTTTAGGAGGTGGGACGAAAACGTTTTATTTTTGATCTTATCTTAAATAAATTATTGGGAAGGGGGGATCTATGAGCGTTAAGAGTAAGATAGTAGAGGAGCTGAAGGCTGGCTCAAAATCCGTCGAGGACCTCGTTAAGGCAACTGGCTCCAAGCCTGGTGTTGTTAAGGGGCAGCTTACAAGGTTGATGAAGGAAGGAAAGGTGGAGAAGACCGCTGAGGGCAAATATAAGCTGAAGTAGCGGTCGAGCCAGCCAATATTTCTCCATCCCAAATTTTTATCTTTCCCTACACGAATTTTGGCAGGCGCTCCATCCGTAACCTATATGCTTATTAGATTTTGCTCAACTCTAATTACTAAACTAATATGCTTAGGGGCATTAGGATATTCAAAAAGACCGAGCCCGCCTAGAAAATGTCTCATGACTGGCTTAAGCGTGTGGTGGATGATAATGGCTAAGGTATTTGGCAGGATCGGTAGGAACGCTAGGGTTCTAATAGCGACCGAACCCCTATGGAGCATACCCATGAACTGGGTCTTCTTTTATAGGCCAATGTTTCTGAGCATTGTTATTGGACTCTCCTCTCTAGAGATAGGCTTAATGATGAGTACCTTTAACTCTCTTTTAATTGTCTCACCTCTTCTTGGCGGGTATTTGGCGGATCGCTTCGGTAGGAAAAGAGTATTTATGCTATTTGATAGCGTATGTTGGCTGACATCCTTGGCTATATGGATGGTGAGCCAGAACATCTGGCATGTCCTATTAGCATATATTATTGAAGGTCTTGTATCAACCATTTATTCAGTATGGGAATGCCTATTAGTTGAGGATACGGTAGCCGACTCTAGGTCAATCATCTATGGGTCAATCTCAGCCATATATACGGTTGGCTCCTTAACGATGCCTATGGCCGGATACATTATTAGACTCTATGGGCTCAATATGGGAGTAAGGATGCTCTTTGTAATAGCATTCTGCGCGCTAATCCCCATGTTCATTATTAGACAAATGTATCTCCAAGAGCCGGATCTTGGACGCAGAGTTATGAGAGACAAGACATTCTCCGGATTTAAAGGATATGTAAAATCCCTTTCTATAGTTAAGGGAGACCGCATCATTATTGCGTTGTTCATCATCACCATAATGGCTGGATTTTATAACTCCTCCTACGCTTATCTCTCACTATATCTGATCCATCCGGAAGGCCTCGGACTAAGTGAGGATGTAGCCTCATTAATCCCATTCACATCTTCAATAGTTTCCCTAGCACTTGCCCTCTCAGTTGTCCCAACCCTTAAATCAAGGAGCGGCTACTTAAAAGCCTTAGTTATGGGTTATAGCCTAGGTTCTCTAGCAATTCTCCTTCTCATTAGTTTATCAGGAAACTTGCTGCCGTTAGCCCTATTGTCCGCAGCCCTATTAGGCTTCTATTACGCGGTGGCATACTCCGTCTCCAGAACGTTTCTAATAAACCAGATCGATTCTGTCGATGAGAGGGCGAGGGCAAAGATTCTATCAATTGCCGTGACAGTATCATCGTTAATGAATCTGCCAACGCCAACATTAGCCGGATACCTATTTAGCCTAGGCCCAAAAATCCTCCTCATCACAATCTTAGCCACACTCCTCCTCTCTTTAGCAATCCTAATCCTGACATGTTGCATCAGAAAAGAAGAGAGATTGTTGAATTATCTTTAGTAAGATATTGGAGATTTTAGATAAAAAGCAGGGCCGATCCAGCTTAATTAGGGAGACATTAGTAAAGATTGGGCTTATGGACTGAAGAGACCAAGAACAATAATCAGTAGGCCTTAATCTCCAAAAATTTAATTTAAAAATTTTAAAACTTATATATGGATTTATTGACTTATATACTTGGGGGGATAATATGAGAAATGCGGCCATAACTAGGCTTCAAGCTATTATTATCGCTGTCATAGTAATTGTTGCTGCCATAGCTGGTTATGCCATTTACGAATATACTAGGCCCAAGGTAGTTACAATAAAGGTTGTTGCTATAGCACATGCAGCCCCAGGAATTCAAGCTCTAGCCCAAGATTTTATGAAAGAGTACCCTAATATTAAGATTGAAGTCTTGCTTTTCGACTGGGAGACAGGTAGAGATAGGCAGCTTCATGATATGGCTGTGAAGGCTGGTGAGTTCGACGTATATATGTGGGACTGTATATATACGGGCGCTTTTGCCCCTCATCTGTACACGGTTGATGAGCTAAAGAGTAGGTTCCCGGACGCCGAAATATTTAGGGACTATGCTGACTTCATAAGATCAGTAGATGAGAGATACGCCCATTGGGAAGGAAAGCGTATAGGATATGTGGTTTGCACCAATGTAATGGCAATGTTTTATAGGAAAGACCTCTTTGAAGATGCAACATTAAAGGACAATTATAGAACTTGGATACGTGCAAATTATAATACGGTTAGGGCCATAATTGAGGAATGCGGTTTAGATGTTAACAGGATACCACAGGAGCTTGTAGTCCCCACAACATTAGAGGAACTTGTGGCCGTAGCAAGGTTCTTCACTAAGAGATTCAATCCAGATTCACCAACAGAAATAGGTAATACAATAATGGCTATGAGAACACATACAATACACTGGGAGTACTGCTGGCTATTCGCTCAATGGAGGAGATCCCCAGAGGGATTGAGGGTATGCGGACCAGTGACACTTCCATGGGGTGACCTATTCACTTCAGATGGTAAGCCAGCTTTTGACCCCGCGATAACGGACATGGGCGTCAAAATCCTAAAGCTCTTCAAGTACCTAACAGAGTATCAGACGAGTCCGATGGAAACAGAGTGGTCTCAATGTATGGAGCATTTTGGTCGTGGACGGGCCGCCATGTGGGCTGGATCATGGGCTTCCGTATTTATAGACTTTGTTGAGAGGGCTTCTGAAGAATATCCTGAAATAGCCGGTAAGGTTGGTGTGGCAAAATCTCCAGGCGTCGGTATAGATGGCACTTGGCAAGTTGGCGTAAGCAAATATTCTAAGAATCCGAAGGAGGCATGGCTATTCTGCCAATACATGATGAGTAAGGAGTCCATGAAAAAGGCTTGGCAGATAGCCTCATCCTTCCCAGTTAGAATTTCAGTAATACAGGAACTTTCAAGTCAATACCCAGTCTTTAACATATTCCTTGAAGCCCTTCAGGATCCAGGCACAAGAACTTACGTGCCTGAAAATCCAGAGCTCGAAGATTCAATAGCAAAGTGGGTTACATCATACGTGGCAGGTGAGGTGAGCGCTGAAGAGGCCATAAATGGCCTCACTGCCGAATGGAAGCAAATACTTGGCCTCACTTAGCACCTAAAATAACCCTTTTTTCTTTTTACTTTTAAAAAGCCTAAAGATAGTCTAAATTATGCTGCTAGAGTGAGTCCCTTAACCAGATATTTGTGAACTATAATTGCAAATACTATTACTGGCAAAGCAATTACGACGCCCGCAGCTGACATCGGTCCCCAGAGTACACCATACTCTTGGGCAAAGTAGGCTGCGTAAACCGTGAGCGTCATACCCTTTGTAGATTGAGTTAGCAATAATGGTATAAGAAACTCAGACCAAGAGAAGATGAAGGCTATTGTTGCTGATGCCGCTAAGCCTGCACTTGTTTGAGGAAGCACTATTTTGAAGAAGGCCTCTACCTCTGTGCAGCCGTCTACAAGGGCGGCTTCATCTGTTTCCCTAGGAACATTTTTTATGGCGCCTATCATAAGCCATGTTGTAAGTGGAAGGGTTATCAGAGGATAAATGAGTATTAATCCCCACACGGAATCGTAGACCCCGAGGCTTTTAACAATTACAACTAGTGGTAGCATAACGGCAACGGGCGGAATCATTCTTAAACTTAAAATCCACGTTGCAAGCCTCGTGCCCCCAAACCTATACCTCTGTATTGTATATGCGATCATGGCGCCTAGAAGTGTTGTTAAAATCGAATTGATAGATGAGGAAACAAAACTATTAATTAAGTAAGGTATTATGGATGGAAAATGCCCTCTGACACCATATACCGCGCCAGTAGCGAGTTCCATATAATTTCTTAAGGTTGGATTCTGCGGGAAGAAGTAGGATGCACCCCACTCTCCTATAGGCTTAAAGGAGACACCAATCATCCATATGAATGGACTTAAATATAATGTTACTATTGCGAAGGAAATAATTGTCATAACTACGGTTAAAGTTCCCTTTCTCATCAATGTCACCCCCATAGTATCTCATTAATTTTTAGGATCTTCATTATTACCGTGGTTAGTGCCGTTGCAACGCCCAAGAGAATTATAGATAATAGTGCCGTATAACCATATGAGGGATATAGACTCATAAGTGTGAAACCGGTTTTGAAAATATAAAATGGATACGTAGTTGTAGCATTACCCGGTCCACCATAGGTTAATGCATATACAGTATCAAATATTTTCAGGGAATCTATTACCCTAAGCATAAGGATTGTTATAAACGAACTTTTACTCATAGGTAAAGTTATAAGTCTGAAAATCTTAAATTCTGAGGCCCCGTCAATATATGCCGCCTCATAAATATCTCTTGGTATACTTTCAAACGCGCTTACCATCGCAAGAGTTATGAAGGGCGTCCACTGCCATACGTCTAATATTGCTAGACATATGAGCGTATTGGAGGGGTTTCCAAAAGGCGCGCTGAGCCAAGCTTGCGGCTCCAACCCTATAGACTTTATGAACTCATTCAAAGGACCATGCGAGTAAAGGATTGTTTTCCAATTTAATCCTATTATAACTGAGGGTATCATCATGGGTATTAATATGAGCACTCTTAACATCAAACTGCCACGAGTATATTTGGAAGTAAAGAGCACGGCTAAAAAGATTCCTAGAGCGATCTGAATTGGTACGGACATTGACATAAGAAGTAGTGTTCTTAGGAGGCTCCACCAGCTCTCACTATCTCGCATTAATATTCCAAAATTACTTAAGCCCACAAATATTGGATAGGGGTCCCTAGCGGGATGAAAGGAGAAGAACATCATGCCCCAAAGATAGACTGTTGGATAAATTACTAAAAGAATTAGAAATGCCACAGCTGGCAACGCTAATAATGCAACTGGACGTCTTAAATTGCGCATCATATTTTTGAGATGTAAATCCGCGAATTTAAACGTTTTGGCTAAAAATGGCCTATTAAACTTAAAGGCAAAAGTTCTATGCGCATGTAAAAAATTGATCTTATAACCGTTGCTTGAGAAAAGTTTAGTCAAGTTTATAAGTATATTTTTATCTTCCTTTAATTAGAAGTGATCCTGAGTATGGCCGGAGTTACGATTAAAAACCTAACGAAGCGTTTTGGCAATGTTATTGCCGTTAATAATGTGAGCTTAGAGGTTAAAGATAGGGAGTTCCTCGTTCTTTTAGGCCCCTCTGGATGCGGAAAGACCACAACATTGAGATGTATAGCTGGCCTGGATACTCCTGATGAAGGAGAAATATATATTGGAGATAGATTGGTTAATGATCTTGCGCCAAAAGATAGAAATGTCGCCATGGTTTTTCAAAGTTACGCTTTATACCCGCATATGACAGTTTTCGATAACATAGCCTTTCCATTAAAGATGAAGAAACTTCCAATGAGTGAAATCGAGAAGAAAGTTAAGGAAGTTGCCGAATTTCTAAAAATTTCCCATCTCCTTAATAGAAAGCCAGGACAGCTGAGTGGTGGTGAAAAACAGCGAGTAGCCTTGGGTAGGGCAATCGTTAGAAATCCAGATGTCTTTTTGATGGATGAGCCACTGAGCAACTTGGATGCTAAATTAAGAATTTACATGAGGGCTGAGCTGAAGAGATTGCAAAAGGAGCTAGGGGTTACAACAATATATGTCACACATGACCAAGTTGAAGCTATGACCATGGCTGACAAGATCGCAATAATGAATCAAGGCGTACTACAACAGGTTGGCACAGCCTTTGAAGTATTTAATAACCCTAGCAACCTTTTTGTAGCCGGATTTATTGGAAGCCCGCCAATGAATTTTATTAACTGTACACTTAAAGAGGAAAACGGCTCTTATTACCTAGATGCTGGAGCGTTCACTGTATCAATTTCAGCCTCTCTTGGCAAAATCATTAGTGAGAAAGCCTCAAGTTCAGAGATAATCTTGGGAGTTAGACCTGAAGACGTAATCATAGAGGAAAAGCCGGTGGCAAAGAATCTCATTAGAGCAGAGGTCTATGTGACCGAGCCTATGGGCTCTGAAATCGTCATAGATCTTAAAGTTAATAATGAGATAATTAAGGTAAAGACTCTGAAAGAATTTAAATTAAATATTGGTGATGAAGTCTGGATAAGATTCAGTGAAGATAAAATACACATATTTGACAGAAAAACAGAAAAAACTATTGTCTGAACAATTCATATGGAATTTGGAAAACCTAAAAGGAGAATTTGGAGATTAAGACCCTAGGCAGAACCCATCAGCAACCATTACGATCTTGCTGACCTCCACATCCTTCCAAGTGCAGCCCAGTATCCAAGGGGATATTTTTGGCCGTAATTAAAAATTTGCTTTCAATCTATTGTTTAGTTTAGACTGTTCCTCCAGCCTACGGTTTCTGCTATAGGTTATTGGTTTTCTTCGCCATTAAGTCCATCTACATTCTGTAGGCTTCTAACCATGTAATCACAGAAATCTTATTTAGAGCGAATTTTAAATATTGCTATGCGCCTGTTAATGTTACTTGTTGGAGGAGACTTAATTAATGGGTAAGCCCCTCTTTGAAGGTGTTCTTACAGCAATCGTAACTCCATTTGATTCCGAGGGTAATGTTGATTTCGATGCTCTTAGGGACGTTGTGCGTTTTCAGATTGAGAGCGGAATTCATGGTTTCTTTGCTTGTGGAACAATTGGTGAAGGGGTTTTAATGAGCATTGATCAGAGGAAATCTGTTGCTGAAGCGATTATTAGGGAGGCCATTGGCAAGGTTCCAGTGATAGTGCATGTTGGTACAACAAATACTAACGAGAGCATTAGCCTTGCTAAGCATGCTGAGCAAGTTGGTGCTAGAGCTGTTGGGGCAATAACACCATTCTTCTTTAAGCCTGATGTCGAGGGGTTAATAGATCATTATAGAGTAATTGCTGAATCTGTGAATATACCGGTTTTTGCATACAATATTCCACATATGACTGGTTTTAACCTTACGCCAGAAATCTTTAGAATGCTATGTGCAATTGAAGGTGTTGTGGGAATAAAGGATTCAAGTGGAAACTTAAGCCAGCTACAAGAGATTATAGAGACAGCGCCTAAGCCTATAACAGTCATAAATGGTGCTGATGAACTATTCCTAGCAGCTTTAATCGTAGGTGCAAACGCCGAAATATCTGGGGTGGCAAATGTAGCTCCAGAACTCATGGTTGAATTATACGAGTCGGTTAAGGAAAGCGATTATGCTAAAGCACTCAAACTCCAAAGAAAAGTGAATGCGTTAAAAAGAATACTTTATGGCGGCCCCTCAAATATAGCGTTAATAAAGGCGGCTATGGAACTTAGAGGTGTAAAAGCTGGGCTTCCAAGAAAACCCCTAAGACCCATAAAACCTGACGAACTGACAAGACTGAAAGACAAGCTTAAGGCACTAAACCTATATTGGTAAAAATGAGTTAATATCTTTAGGAAAAATATCTGCTCCAACATCACCACCCTACATTTTTAATATATTGGAGGATATTTGAGTGGAGCCTTTTACACAGTTAACTTTTTATGTAGAAAAGTAAACAACATTATTATAAAATACATGGCGGTGTTAAAAAATGAAAATAAATGCAAAACAAATCGCTTTAATAAGTGTTTTCTCCGCCCTTCAATTAATCATCTCTAGATTACCTGGAATTCCAATAATAGGTATAGCACAAGGTAAAATAGAGCCACAACTGTTTCTTATGCCAACCCTTGGCATGGTCCTCGGACCATGGTTGGGCGGAGCCGCAGCCTTTCTTGGCAATTTTATCGCTTGGTTAATTCCTGAAACCACTTTCTACGGAATGTTGATGCTACCCACTATACCTATTGGTACAATGGTTTGCGGGTTTCTCTCAAGAAAAAGCAGTAAATCAATTGGAAGTTAGCGGCTATAATATTGATAGTTTTAAATTGCTTATGGTATCTTTCTCCGCCAGGTCTCCTAGTGCCCTACTATCCCATACTCCACTTAATTGCACTAGCACTCATCTTCATATTTAGAGGTAAGATCCTCGACTTAATAAATCGCGAAGACAAACGTGGAGTTATGATAGGGGCAACAATTGTGAGTTTCAGCGGTATGATGGCTAATCACATGATGGGAAACCTGATTTTCATTGGATCTGTAAACTGGTTTATTCAGCTTAAGGGTGTAAAGGATGCTCTCGTCAATCTCGGTTTCTACTGGCTTAAATCAGGGCTGCCAAAAATTGATCCAACAGGTCTTGGAACAATCTTCACACTTACATTTCCAGTGTATATAGTCGAGAGACTAATATTTACTGCGGTCGCCTCCTTAATTTGCTCCAGCATCATTTATGCGCTAAGAAAAAGCAGCATCATAGAAATTTAGCTTTAAATCGCCAATACTCACTTAAATATCTGTTAGTAGTGATATCAAAACCCGAGAATAGAATTACAGGGGCTTTCCTATGAGCACTAAAATTTATCCATATGTAATCTTCCTGCCTAAAAGCAGTAAGCATGAAGTTTTAAGAACCATATTCGGTTCCTCGGTTCCAGTTGATATTTTGAGATTTGCCCTCAAAAGAGGGGTTTCTGAAAAGATATATCAGAAGGATTTAATTGAGAATCTGAATTATTCGAACAAGACCGTTATAGAACATTTGAAATCCCTTACGGATCTAGGGATACTTGATGAGCATATGGAGAAGACCGAGGTTTCCGGGCGGACAATATGGCTTAAAACATACACGCTTACAGATTTGGGCAGATGGTTTGCCCTACTATTAGCTGAGGAAGAGAATCTCCCTAGAGAAGAAAAAATTGAAATTGCACGTAATCTCTTCAGGTTGTATGTGAGGTGGACTAGAGAGCTAACGGATAAGCTTGGCATTAAAAAAGAGGATCTCCTGAAAATCTTTGAGGAAGAAATGAAGTAAGAACTTCTTTCAGATAGCAATAGTCCCATAACTTATAAAAGTTTTATTTTAGGTATGAAAAATATACCGTAAAAGATGATGTCTATGAGAAGATTTGATGTTATCGTTGTTGGGGCTGGAACCGGGGGCTGCTTAGCTGCCAAGACTGCAGCCAAATCCGGTTTATCAGTTTGTCTGGTTGACTGTAAAGGTGCTGATTCTATAGGTGATAAAGTTTGCGGAGATGCCATAGGAAAACATCATTTTGACAATTTAGGTTTAGCTTATCCTAGTGGAGATGAACTTGAAAGGGTGATTATGGGTATAAAAGTTTACTCACCGGATTTGGAAACGATCTTTCGCTTAGTTGGTGAGGGATTACACGGGTTCATAGTGAATAGACACTCTTTTGGACAGAGGTTACTTAGGGAAGCTATTAATGCTGGTGCTACGCTCCTAGATTTAACGCAAGCCCTAGAACCAGTAATAGAGGATGGTTTCGTTAGAGGTATAATAGCCATAGATCGTAAGACGCATTCGAAATTTAAGATTGAAGGAAAAGTTACTGTCGATGCAAGTGGTTACGCCGCTGTATTAAGAAGGAAGCTTCCGCCAGAGATGGGGATAGAGACAACCATTAACAAAAAAGATGAGGTTATATGTTACAGAGAAATACGTGCTTTAAAGACCGAGATCGAGGAACCTGAATTCTGCCAAATATATTTGGACCTTAAAGTTGCGCCAGGAGGATACTATTGGATATTCCCAAAGAAAGGAGCCAATGTCAATGTTGGATTGGGTGTTGCAGCAGCAAACAATTTTCCAAATCCAAAAGATCAACTCTACAAGTTTGTCTTAAGCAAAAAGATCTTTGATGAATCAATATTGATTCATGGTGGTGGGGGAGTTGTCCCAACAAGACGCCCTCTAAACTCGTTTGTAAGTAATGGTATAGTTATTATAGGTGATGCAGCATGCCAAGTAAACCCAATTCATGGTGGTGGGATGGGTCCATCAATGATTGCTGGCAAAATAGCTGCCGAAGTTATCTCTGAAGCCCTTATGAAGGGTGAACCAACTATAGAGAGCTTATGGCCAATAAATGTGCGTTACATGAAAACTTATGGTGCGAAGCAGGCTGGATTAGATGTTTTCCGCATTTTCCTACAGAGCTTAACAAACGAGGATATTAACTATGGAATGAAATATAGGCTGATAAAGGAGGACGACGTGCTTAAAGCTGGATTAGAGGGAGACATACACTTAAACATAACGGATGCGACAAGGAGAATATTCATGGGACTTGGAAAAATATCCTTCCTAAAGAAACTATATA
>JAGTQA010000012.1 GCA_018396975.1 Candidatus Bathyarchaeota archaeon
TGAGGCCCTTCTCAATATGCTGCATGCCCTCGCATGCGAGTATTGTATGTAGGGCCCACTGTTCCTCTCAAAATTAATAACCCTATCCCAAGTGAACACGACCGGTTTAAGCGGGTCAGTTTCTATTAGAGCATATTTAACGGCTCCTATACCAACTTGCTCAGCTATCCTACGCATCTCATCCTCAGTGAGGTCTGTCGATCGCTTCTTAACCTCCTCATACGCTCTTAAGAATGCCTCATCCATAACCTCATCTAAAGTAATATAGCGCCCTCTCCTACCAGATATTCTCTGACCTGGAAAACTCACAAGGTTATAGGCGAAGTGTGTAAGTCTCTTAGCCTCCTCCACATATCCCAGGGCGCATAATGCCAGCTTCAGCTGTAATTGGGCGAGCTTCTGCTCCATGCCAATCACATTTATGACCCTACTGGCCCTTCTAAACTTCCATATACTATAAGCTATGTCCCTAGTAGTGTATAGTGTTGTGCCATCGGACCTCCCAAGGGTTAGTGATGGAATCTCATAGCTCTCTTTAAGCCCGAAGTCCCTCTTTAATCCCAGACTTTTTGCCACACCCTCAGCATCAAACTCCAGAACATCACCCCTATAGAAGACATAAGGTGTTCTCTTAAGGGCGTTTAGGCATCTTAAGACGTCGCCATTCCATATGAAGTCGCTCTCCCAATCCCATGAGTCGAATTGTATCCCAGCCCTATCAAGGGTCTGCCTGAATCCATTTAGGCATATGGATGAAACCTCACGGATGAGTGCCTTAACCTCTTCATCTCCCCCTTCATAGGCCCTCATGAGCATATTAATCTCCCCCTCCGGGTTCTCGACGCCCTTTAGGGCATCTAAGAGTCCATTAAATATTTCCGGAAACTTCTCCTGTAGTTCAATGGCCGTGGCAATCCAATCGTCTAGTTCCATCCTAACTTTTTGGGCTTCCTCATGACTTAATCTGTTAATCTGTGCATCAATAATTGACTTCAATCTTCTGATTTCTAGGAGACAGTTTGTAATGGCGTATATGGCTCCTATAAAATGATCCGGTTTGCCGGAGGGTTTAGGTCTGCCCAAAAGCCTATATCCATATGCAACTATCGCCGATTGGCGTCCAACATCATCAATATAGTAGTGCCTAGAGACGATGTGCCCCCTAGCCTTAAGTATGCGCGCTATTGAATCCCCTAGAACAGAGTTCCTTGCGGAGCCTATGTGTATGGGGTGGACTGGATTAACGCTTGTATGCTCAACAATTATCCTTTCAGGCTTATCAGTCTTAACATATCCATACTCGCTATCTAGCGTCCTAGCGGATCTTATTGTTAGAGAGGAGAGCTCGGCGAAGTTCGCATAAAAGTTCACATAACCCTGTCCAGCGGCCCTAACATCTTCGATTAGCGGGAAATTCTTAATCTCGCCTTTAGCAACCCCCTCAACCTCCCTAGCCAACTCGATAGGAGCCTTAGAAAGGGACTTTGCAGCCTCAAAACACACTATAGATGTTAACTCACCGAATTGGGGGTTTGGAGGCAGTTCCAACGTGATCGGATGTCCCTCTAAGTCTGACGATATCTTTCTTAGGCTTCTCTGCATCAGCTCTAGGCACTGCCTTCTAAACTCGGTGAATGGGCTAATTGATATGGCGTCTCCCAAACTCTCCCACCGCAAACCGAAACCTAAGCAAACAGCCTCTTAATAGAGGCTATATTCCCATACTAATTTATAAACTGAATCCCTCAATTATAATCTTGCCATGAGAGCAGAGAGAGTCTTCGGTTTCATTAGGCTTATAAGGCCAGTAAACTGCCTAATGATGGGATTAGCTGTGGTGGTTGGCGCGTTTATAGGCATGCGATCGCTTACGATTGAGTATGAGGCGCTTACTAGGCTGATTCTAGGCTTCATAACAGCCTTCACATTAACGGGCGCCTCAATGGCCATAAACGACTATTATGATAGGGAGATAGACGCGGTAAACGAACCTAATAGGCCCATCCCAAGCGGACTGATAAAACCTCAAGAAAGCATAATCCTAGCAACGGCCCTAACGGTAGCCGGCTTTATATCAGCCGCCATGACAAACATGACATGCCTCCTCATAGCGTTGGCCTCCTGGATAGTATCGCTGACATATTCAACCTTGGGGAAGCGCACGGGTCTCCCGGGTAATATGCTTGTGAGCACATGTATATCAATACCATTCCTCTATGGTGGGGCTGCCCTAACAGGCAATATCGAGTGCGCAACTATGCTGTTCGCAGCATTAGCCTTCCTAGCTAACACTGGCCGAGAGATAACTAAGGGCATAGTTGACATGGAGGGCGATAGAATTAGGGGCGTTAAAACCATAGCGATCTCTCACGGCCCAAAAAGAGCCGCACAAGTAGCCTCGCTATTCTTTATACTAGCGGTCCTTTTAAGTCCGCTACCAGCTGCGCTCAATCTAACAACCATGTGGTTTCTGCCACCATTAATAATCACCGACATAGGCTTCATATATTCATCACTAAGCCTAGTACGGAAACAGACGAGGGAAGAGGCGAAAAAAATCAAGAACAGAGCACTCATATGGATGGCACTAGGCCTAATAGCATTCATGTCTGGAACCATAAAGTAAAAAGCCAACCTCCCCAAAAATAGATTCTAGATATAGGTGCGGGGATAGCCAAGCCAGGCCAAAGGCGCAGAAAATCCGCTAAGAGATGCGTAGGCTTCAGGAGCCTGTCCCGTAGGGGTTCGCGGGTTCAAATCCCGCTCCCCGCACCAATACCCCTAGTTCTGGTGCGGTTCACATAAGTCCGCCTTTTAAATCTTCGAGTACAGAGTTTAATGTGAATGCGGATATTCATGATTATGCTGGTAGGCTT
>JAGTQA010000022.1 GCA_018396975.1 Candidatus Bathyarchaeota archaeon
AGCCGAATATGGATTGTTAGCGACCGAGATATATACCATAACCTTTAAGGTTAATGGCGTCGGCAGAGAATATACTGGCATAATCCTAACGGTGGAAATTAATGGAGAAACATACAGGTTCACCATATCTAACATGAGCCTAGCAGTCTTCAATCTACCAGCCAACACAAATATAACCTTCGCTTGGCATTCTCCGCTGGTCGCCTCTAGGACGAAGGCTTATGCCTGGTATAGGACAACGGGCCTCTCAAACAAGCAGAGCGGCACAATAACTGTCAACTCATCAGGCGAGATAGTAGGCTACTATAGGAAGATAAAGCCCCCAGTAGTTCCACCAGCAGGCGGAGGATGCAAAACCAGCAGCAAAAGAAGATAGAAGAAGCGAATTTAACCTAAACCCTAAAATTTTTTCCTTTTTGGATACCCGTAAAAAATTTATTTAGATTATAGAGTGAGAGTGCTTTTCAGTCCCTCTATACTCGCCACCTCATGAAGTTTCCTATCGCCCGTAAAAAATTGTGCAGCATTCACAGCCCTAGCCGAGACTATTTGGAGGGCATCCGCCACATATATATGATGCTTCTCAACAAGATTCCAGCTCTCAGTAAGCAATTTAAACCTGACAGACACGGGTATTAGGACGCCAAGCCGCAACAACCTCCGAGTTTCAAGAAGAAGGCGCCTCTTAACAATGGTATAGGCTTCATGGCTAAGCAGATCCCTCATAAGGGCTCTATCAAGTGCCCCAAGCACCTCACCAATATTCCATAGGCTGAAGGCTATAAGCAGCTCACCAGAGTAAGCCTTTAAATACGCCTCCCTAACAATCCTAGTTCCAGGCTCCTCAACATACCTCTTCACCATACTACTCGAGTCGAGATAAACTATTGGCCCTCTCATCCCTTAGCTCCCTCACAAGAGCACTTACAAGCCCAACCCTAGGCTTCACAGGCTCAAAATCCACCTCATAACTTCTATCCTCCAACAATTCTCTAAAGGATTCATCAAAGACATCTTCAATGAGTTCTTCCCTAATTAGCCCCTCAAGAACCCCGCTAACATCCAAGCCCCTTCTAGCCACATTTAACTTAAACCTCTCCCATAAATCCTTATCCACATATATACTCGTCTTCACCTTAACCATCCAATCACCTATACCGAATATACCTAAATCAGTATTTAAGCCTTCACCACCATAACTCCAATTAAACATCCAACAACACTCAGAAATATTCTTTCCGGAAGAGAGAAAATATTAGGGAAAATAGCCCCTAAATCTTCTGCTTATGCCCCGTTTTGGCGGAATTGGCGGAAATAATTTTTAGTCCAATATGCAAAATCATAGCCATCTAACATAAGATAAATATTCATCTTTCAATCTATCCTTAAGCCTCGTGTCCGCCGTATACATATAGGTTTTCTTTATCATCGCCAAGGAAATATATGATGCATCATAAATTGTTATATCATTCTCGTAAGCCACTTCAATCGCCTTCCTCGCATAATCACCCACAAGAGGATATAGCTCAAAGGAGAATGCATCCAGAGCCTCCGATATCTCCCTCATCTCATCAAGCGTGAAGAGCCTCTTATAATGTAGAGCATTCAAAACTTCGAAAACCATAATCTCCGGAGCCACGAGCTTTATTTCCCCACCAATATACTTATCCCTAATCTCTAGGGCCCTATCTGAGCCCTCCTCCTCAACAAACCACTTAACTATTACGTTTGCATCAACAACCACTACTGGCATAGTGCTCTTCCCTAAAAACCCTTATAATCTCCTCAGCCTTAGGCTCCCCTCTACTCTTCCTCCGTAATCTCTCATTTAATAGAACCGCCCTAGCTAGATTCCTCCCCCTCTCCTCCTCAATCTTACCCTTTATAGCATTCCTAATAAACTCGCTCCAATTAATCCTAATCTGCCTCATCATCCTCTTAGTTTCCTCATCCACCCTAACAGTAATAATCGCCATACATGTATTACAATAAATACATCCATATATAAGTTTCCCAAAAACTGAATTAAACCTTTATATTTCCGGCTTCAGGATATAATTTCGTGATCCCCTTTGCCTAGGGTTGGCAGCATAAGGCTGGTAACATATAAGCGTATTGGGAGAGTATATAGCCTAGAAATTCTTAGGAAACTTTTAGAGGAATCAGAAGTTGCCCATAAGAGTAAAGGTGAGAATTAAGAGCCTAAAGGGGTTAAAGGTTGGCGGTAGCGTTGAATCCAGCGCGCTCCTAAATACTGGATATGCTGGCGTTTCGCCAGAGATTATTGTGCCAGTCAGATTGGCTGAGAAGCTAGGTTTATGGCCTCCGCCAAGCAACGCAATAGAATCAACATATGATACCGCTGGGGGCCCAGCAAGATTCTATGCCATTAGGGAAGCGGCAACTCTACAAGTTGTCGATGAAGAAACATTTTCAAGAGAGCTTGTAGTGGACATAGTTATATCACCCATAGAAAGAGAAATATTGCTAAGCGACTACGTGATAGGCGAACTAGAAATAATTATACTGAACGCATATAAAGGCACATGGAAATTCCAAAGCGACCTACCTGAGAAAATAAGATACAGCGAGAAGCCAGAACTCTGGTAAAAGCAAAAAGAAAAAGGATAGGTTTAACTAGGCTTCTTCAACCCGAAATTTACGCTGGAAATTAACCCAAATCTTCGAAGAACCTTATGCACGGCGAATACCAGAAGCATGCATGAAGTCGCCAAGACTAGCCATAGATAAGCCAGCCAAAAACCATCTGAACTAGGCGTATAAGATGAATCAACAATGAAGCCTCCAACAGGT
>JAGTQA010000001.1 GCA_018396975.1 Candidatus Bathyarchaeota archaeon
GGGCTCTCTCACACGTGGAATCTTAGCGCCCACGCCCGCCGTGTCCCGCATCTGGGTAAACTCTCCCTCATCAAGGGGCTCTTACGCCCATCTCAGTCGAGTCCGTCTCTGCGGGCCCCGCGAAGGGTTCCGGCGGGATTAGAGCTCATATCATCGCTAGAAATAACTGTAGAAAGAGCCAAAATAAACTTTACTTTAACTCAGTCAATTATTTCGCTCGCCAATTCTTTTCCATAGCGTTCTGTAGGATATCGTGAATTTGGTAGGGGTTATTTAGGGCTATAAGCGTTGGCACGTAAGCTTGCTCAGGCCAGCCAGCGGCCGTTGATATCTTTATGCCTCCAGTTCCGAAAATCTTATCTACGAAATCCACAGTCACATAGATTTCTTGTATTCTATCAAACTCAATTATCCTTGTATCAATACCTACTGCTCCAGTTTGAATCAGAACTCTCCTATCAGTTATTAAGTAAAACGTATTATTGTATGCTAAAGCATTCCGAAATATTGGGCCAAAAAGCATTAGCAAGCCGATTATAGTCTGAAATGCCACGATGAAACCGAAACCATAAGGCATATTTGTGGGCGGAATTATGGAGAAGGCACCTATAATACCCACGATAATGAAGAATCCGACGAAAACAAAGCCCCACATATTTCCCAAATGCAACACAAAAGAGCCGAAAACCGGCTTCCCATACCATAAAATCCGCTCATCCCTCCTCAGAATACCCAGCATGCTCTTCGGTAGCTCGCTCAAATTCTCCTGCCCAGCCAAAAATTTCCCTCACTAAAGCTAACAAAATTTAAGTAATAGGCAAGGTTGATATAAACGTTTATCGTGAGTGATTTCTCCCCATTCCCAAAAGATGGGAAAGAGGGAGGAGAGACTATCTCAGAAGATAGGGAGGTATCATCAAATCCTAAACAAATAATAGTAGGTATCTATTTTCTCAAGAGAACCCATATTTTGCTGAGGTTTATCTCAAAGGCTGCTGCTGGATTCTCTAGCCCCCAATTCTGGAGCACCTGCGGGTTTATCTCACCCACAAAACCGACTTCCTCACCGCCAATAACTATTTTTCCAACACGCCCCTCAATGAAGCTTCCATGACTCGTCTCCTCTAGGCTATATTTAAGCCCTAAGTTAGAGAATAACGAGTTTAGCGCGGACTTAATCTCCGTGAAACCAGCCTCTGAGTGTATTGTTACACATGCTAATTTCTCAATATCCCTAGCCCTGTTAGGCTGTTTTTCATCAGGTATGACACAGTAGCCAACCTCGAAAATCCTCTGAGGATACTCAACATGAGTGTTATGGCTTAAGAACTCCATTAAACTTGGCAGCAGCCAATTTCTTAGGCATGTCATGGATGAAACCTTTGGATTTGCAACCTCAATAACCCTTTCGGATGGAATATTCATCCTCTCAAAGAGAACGATTGGATTCGTTAGGGTGAACGTTAAAACCTCCTGGTATCCTAGACCCACCATAAGCTCCCTAACAAGATTGCGGAGTTGCGTTTCACGGGAAAGCCCACCGACAGTTGATATCTGGGGCCATCTCGGCTTCATCTTGTTTAGGTCGTAGGCTATGGCTATATCCTCAACTATATCTATTGGATGCATTATGTCCGGGCGATAGCAGGGTATCTCAACAACAATCTCATCACTATCAACCTCCGAAATCCCATACCTAGACCTCTCCAAAAGCTCTATAACCTCATTGAGGCTTAGTGGAATCCCTATAACCCTCCTTACATAGTCGAGGCTTAAGCGCATCTTTTCAGTCTTAAGCTCTGGCGTTATAACCTCTCCCAAGCCCTCATAGGGGTAGCATATTCTAGCCGAGTATATTCTTCCACCCCTATCCGCCAGGGCTAAGATTATGTTTGTCAAAGTATATAGGACGGTCTTATATGATGTGCCAGTTACCTCAACAAGAACATTTCTCGTCTCAACAGTTACTCTCCCAAGGTCGTTTGAGTTGATTATGGGTGGGAAAGATAGAACTTTGCCCCTCGAGTCTATGAAGATTGGCCAAACATCAAATTGCCTAACTATATGCCCATACTCTATTCCCTTCGGATGCTTTTCAAGAATCTCGGCTAATGTCAGCTCAACATCAAAGCCTAATGGAACAAATCTGGTTTCATCTGGCCTAGAAACCGTATAGCGTAATGGAGGTGTAACTAAATCGAAATCGTATAGACCTATCGAAGTTCTACGCCTACCACGACCATAGGTCTGGTCCATCTTATCCTGGAAGCGCATTATATGGCGTATTGCAGCATCACTTAACCTCACGCCTTTAACAACAGCGCATGCGATATATGGGCGTATATTTTTTAGGCGCATGTCAACGGTTACTTCAACACCAGATTCCCCAGATACCTCATAACGCTTAAGCCCCCTCTCAATGTTAAGTATGCCTTTCAGGGCGCGGGCTATCCCCTCAACACCCCATATATCGGCGCGATTACTATCCTTAATGTCTATGTGAATCTCTTTCTCGTCGATGTGTTTAACCTCACCCTTTATAAACGATAATATCTCATCCAATTCTTCAGGGCTCTGCGGCAATTTCATTCCTAAAAGGGATTCTAGGTCTTCACGCTCAACCTCAATCGTCGGCATATATTATATCATCTCCTTTTTCCTAAGCCATTCAAGGTCGTGGGTGAATAAGTATCGTATATCATTTATTCCAGCCTTCATCATGAATAGTCTGTCAACACCCAAGCCCCA
>JAGTQA010000063.1 GCA_018396975.1 Candidatus Bathyarchaeota archaeon
AAGTTGATTGGCACAATAGATAGGAGGCTTGAGGTTGCACCGAAACTCGTCCCAATAAACCATCCATTATGCGTTCATGGAACACTAAACGCCATACACATTGAGACCGACCTGGCTAGGGAAATAACGCTGGTGGGCTATGGGGCCGGAAGAGAAACAATATCGGCAATATTAAATGACCTATTAATGGTGCTGAAGAGAAGGGCCAAATCTAAAAGGCTATTGAGATGATACCTCCCTATCTTTCTGAATAGCCTCTCCCTCCTACTCAGCGGTAAGTTTTCTTTAAGGTTATCTTTATATCTTGGATAATCTAGTTTATCTTGGTGATTCTATGGCGACGATCCTCATAAAAAATATTCCGGAAGACCTTCTTAGGGAGCTCCGGAGGTTAAAGGTTGAGATGGGCTGTAGAACTTGGGCTGAGCTCTTGGCTAAGCTGGTTCGGTCAGAGAGAGTAATCTTATTGATGGAGGATGATTTTAAGCGGATGAGGGAGGGGGTTCAAGGTTTTCTCAGCCTTAGAAGTGTTGTTTCTGAGCGATGGAGGGGGCAGCCAACGGTTCTTGAGGAGGTGAGGGGGTCTAGGCGCCATGAGGGGGACCAGCCGCATTCTGACATTGGACTCTAACGTTTTTATAGCGGCTCTAAAAGAGGATGAAAGGTTCAGCGACAAATGTCTGGAGATAGTTGGTAGGGTGCCAGACCACTTTATTTTGGCCGAGCCCAGCATTATATATCAAGAGGTGTGCGGAACCCTTGCAAGAAAGGTTGGGATTGATGTGGCTGATCAAGCGAGGAAATTTCTAGATCAGATTATACACCCAAGGATGCTGATTGATTGTAGTAGGGATTTCTGTGTATCTGCGTATGGCCTCTGCGCCCAATATGATATTTACGCTATAGACGCGATGTATCTTAGGGTGGCATTAGACAGCCATTCAATTCTTGTATCCCTGGATAAAGAGGATTTCATCGATAGGTTGAGGGGCAGAGGGTTGCCTATTGAGGTATATCATGTGGCCGACTTCCCATATTAGCTTAGATTGCCTCATGAGCATCTCGATTAGAATTTATCTCTCCGTTAATGATACCCTCCTATCTTCCATTTGGGGATATGCGGCTTGACGCGGTTGGTTGGCTTGCTTGAGCGTAAGAGGAGGGTTTTGGCTGAGTTAGGGGATAGGCTTAGCAGTGAATCTAGGGCTAGGGCTGGTGCAGACCACCATTCTAGGAGGAGACCTAGGCCCTGCGGCATGACAATACATACTGGCGTCGGCTGCAGTTATGTCTGCGCCTACTGCTATATTTATGATATGGGCTTCTCAGCTATTCCTAAGCCTTATCCGCTGGAGCCGGATGAGATGGCCTATGCGCTCTCCCTAAACCCCTATGTGATTCCCGATAGGACATTGGCCGCTTACGGCTCGGTTACCGAGCCATTTCTCCCAGAGACTAGGGCTAGGGCAATTGAGTATATGAGGGAGGTTTGGAGGCGGCTTAAGCTACCAACTCAAGTCTCAACAAAGGCAACCCTCACAGACGATATTGTCTCTGGAATATTGTCCGGCGACCCGAACACTAGCGCTCTTGTTACAGTGGTAACTCTGTCTAATAGGAGGCTGGAGCCTAGGGCGCCGGACCCAAAGGATAGGATTAGGTTTGCTGGTGAAGCCTCGGCTAGGGGCCTAGCGGTATCATTATTTATTAGGCCTATAATTCCGGGCATAACCGATGTTGAAGCCGCCGATATTCTGAGGTTGGCTGCCAATGTGGGTGTGAAGTCCATAGTTTTGGGCTCGCTAAGGGCTACTGAGAGAATAATTAGGAGGCTTGAGGCATGCGGGGTTAACACCATGGAGATTAGAGAGAGACTAACGGAGCCTATTAAAGGCGCCAAACAAGTTGAGACGAAATCCTCCGACCTAAAAGCTAAGGTCAGCAGAATCGCCGAGGATTTTGGGCTTAAGGTTTTTAGGTCAGCATGTGAAGCGAACATTTACTCGCATAGAAGATACTGCGCTATGTGCCATCTCGGACCATGCAATATCGAGATAGGTCCGGAGCCCCTTGAGAGTGGGGATGTTGAGGAGCTCCTAGAATATTTGGGTGTGCCATATGTGAGTGTGGAGGTTAATGATTCAACTGTTAGGGTGAGGCTAAAGAAGCCTAGAGTAGATGAGCATCTAAAGAATCTTATAACCACAGCAACCTATAGGAGGGCGATTATAGAAACCCAACGCTAATTCTCCGACAATAATATGTCTACCAACGCTTTTATATCAGCCTCAATCTCGACAGGCTTTGGAAACTGCCTCAAAACTATATCTGGGTCTTTAAGGCCATGTCCAGTTGCCACACAGACAACCAGCTCATCCCTACCTATTAGACCCTCCCTAGCAAGCCTCATCAGCCCAGCTGCTGATGCTGCCCCAGCCGGCTCAACGAATATTCCCTCATATTTTGCTAGGAGCCTTTGCGCCTCAAGTATCTCATCATCCGAAACCGTTTCAGCCATTCCGCCAGACTCCTTTATGGCTCTAACAGCCTTCTTCCAGTTGACTGGTGAGCCGATTCTTATGGCTGTTGCAATTGTCTCCGGCCTATTAACAAATTCTATGTCGCCGAATCCCCTTTTGATTAGGTTTGCTA
>JAGTQA010000062.1 GCA_018396975.1 Candidatus Bathyarchaeota archaeon
TTCTCGGCTATCGCTAAGAGCTTATTATTCTCCTCCATGTTTCTTCCAACTATAACCTTAACACCATTAATTCTAAAGTGTCTACCAATCATTAATAAGATCGCATCATCTAAGGTTAATCTTCCCTCGTAGCTTAGATGATCTCTCACCCTGCAGGCGAATGCTGGATCGGTTAGGAGGCATCCACCTGATGGATTCGGATAATCCTTAATACCGTATTTTTTCGCTAATTCAATCTGCTGTATCCTTCTTCTACCCCTAATGGCAAATAATCTCTCCCTATCAACCCATCCTCTTCTTTCAGCATCCGTCGGTGGCAGTAGCTTAGCTGACAGCGGCCTGAGAACTCTCCCTTCAAGCCCGGCCTCCCGCTCTATTAGGAGCATGGCCTTAAGCCTTTGGGAGAAAGGTCTCTGGTCGAGAACCTCGCCAGTAACAAGAAAGTCGGCGCCTATATTCTCGGCGAGTTCCTTAGCCCTCCTAAACATGAGTATCCGGCAATCTAGGCATGGATTCATCTGGCTTCCATAACCATGACGCGGATTAGCGACTATGTCGAGAAACTCTTGACCCAAAAAGATAACGTGTAGTTTCACGCCAAAATCTTTAAAAATTCTGTTAAGTGAATTGCAGTCATATCTACAGAAAGGTGTTACGAAGTGAACCGCCTCGACATCAATATTCTGTTCTAGGATTATTCTCGTGGCAAGCAGGCTATCTAAGCCTCCTGAAACTAGCGCTAAAGCCTTAGGCCTTTGCATAGTTGACTTTACCCTTACCCCTTAGTCCTACCAAGCATTTCTCTATGAAAATTATAAATAATGATCTTTATAAACATAACATAGTTATACTTTAAGTCGCGTTCTTTTTGGCGTCTTTTTTCTCCTAGAATCTTGTTCAGACTAATTATGCTACTTTAGTTCCGCTAAATCGCGTTCCTCCGAAGATTGGCCTTAAGATAATGAAACTTTAATCCTTAGCTCCCTCTATCCTTTCTGGAAATGTGTAGATGTTAAAGTATCTTCCTCGAGCGAACCCTATGAGGGTTAATCCAAAATTACTAGCAATCTTCAGACTTAGGCTTGTGGGGGCTGCCAGCGATACTAGAACTGGTATTCCAACTTGAATAGCTTTGGCAACTATTTCTGAGGTGAGTCTACCAGTAGACGCTAAGAGCAATTTTGTGAGATCTACTTCTCTAAGAGCGGCATCTCCAATAACTTTATCGATAGCATTATGCCTACTCACATCCTCAGCAAACGAGATAATACTACAGTCGCTGTTAACTAGAACCGCACTGTGAGTACCGCCGGAAACCTTATGAAGTGAGGAGAGTTTATTTAATGCTTTAATACTCTTAAAAATGGTTTCGGCACCAAACTTCATCCTATTAAGTCTCAGTTTATCAACTTTCCTTGAAAAATACGATTGAATATTACCGCAGCAAAAAGTAGTTACTAGTCGCTGCCTTCTAGAAGCGGGGAGATTATCTTCAGGCAGCTTAACATAAGCCTTCTTTCCAGAAACCTCTATATCTAAAATATCTTTCACATCGTCTATGATGCCCTCGGTTAGAAGGTGCCCTACTATAAGCTCCTTAATCTGCGCGGGGAGGCAATAAAAGGATGCATAAAAATCTCCATTAATATATGCGTCAATTGCTTCCTCGAACACAACAAATCTTCTTAAAGATTCAAAAGCACGATTAATTCGATCAAACCTTAGAATTTCATATTCTGCCAACACTTTTAACCTCCCTCCCTCACGCGCTTTAATCCACATTACATGCGGCTTTATATATGTTCATAACTATGTTATGTCTGATAAACTATTTTGTAATACTACATGAAGAGAAGCTGAAGAGCCCAACATGGAGGATGATTATTCAAGGCAAAAGTAACTCATTTCTAAAACCGGGATGGAAACAACGTATGGACTGAAGGCATATATGCGAAGACGCGCCAAAAATTACATTGAGTAGAGGTTTAATACATTGTTAGCCAAAAAAGGCGCACTAATTGGAATCTTCGCCTCCCTTCATATAATATTATATTCTATGTCGTTTGATTTATGGCGTAATTGGGCAATATATCTTGAACCCATTGAAGGCGTTATTCTCGGACCTTGGGCCGGTTTTCTAGCGGCCTTAATAGGTAGCGCAGTTGGGAGAGCCATTAAACCTGTAGACTTCTGGATGTTTGGGATTATTGCTGAACCCTTAGGAGTTTTAGCGGCTGGTTTTCTTGCTGGGGGAATTTGGAAAACTGTTCTGGCCATTTACGGCATAATGCTATCAGCCTATTTTATTCATCCTCTAGGTCGAAAGCTTCCGTTATGGGCAATCTTAGATGTGTTACTTGCCCTCATCCTAATATATCCGGCGGCAAAGATGAGCGGAAAACTTTTTGAGGAAAATCCTAGACACTCAGTTACATCCCTAATCCTCATATCATTTATATCTACGGTAACAGATGCATTAACAAGGGTCTTTCTATTTATCCCAGTAGGTCTATTTTCCCTATTCGGACTAACGGGCGAGGCAATATATGAAATCTTTATAGCCGGAGCCATCAATTCTTACATAGAGGATATGCTGGTCGTAGTAGTCTCTCTTA
>JAGTQA010000051.1 GCA_018396975.1 Candidatus Bathyarchaeota archaeon
ATGCAGCGCATGGGCTTAAGCATGACCCCGATGGAGGTCAGCGAGGTTATATTGAAGGCCAAGGATAAAGAAATAGTTATCGAGGAGCCCGACGTAGCGGTCCTAGAGGTTCAGGGGCAGAAAATATTTCAGATATCAGGTGGAAGAATATCCGAAAAAACGATTGAAAGGAAAGTTCTGATACCGGAGGAGGACGTTCACCTCGTTGCACAGCAGGCGAATGTCAGTCTGGAAGAGGCCAGAGCAGCACTGGAGCAGACCAAGGGGGATTTAGCGCAGGCAATTCTGCTCCTAAGCCAAAAATAACCTTTAGGAGTTAAATTGGTTCTTTCGGTTTCTTTAGGGCGAGTTTGAATGATTGATAAATCCGAGGTTGTAATAAATCTGACGGCTTCGGCGGTAATAGCCTATATGCTGATATCGGTTTTCTATCTATACGTTGCGGTTGGGGAGAATTGGAACCTCGTTCTAAATGCCCTTTTAGACAATAGGGTTCATGGTGCAATATTTATTAGCGTCTCCTCAGCGCTGCTCGTCGGCATCCTAGCGATAGCAGCATCCATCCCCGTAGCATACATTCTAACTTACTCAAGATTCCGCGGAAAAGATATTCTGGAGACGCTCCTAGTGGACCTTCCCCAGACATTTCCTCCGGTCACTGAGGGCTTAGTCTATCTGCTCATGTTCGGCCGCTTCGGCTTAGCATACACGTTCGCAGCAGTAATAATAGCGAAGTTTTATGTTTCCGCACCATTCACAATAAGCTTCACGGTTAGGCGATTTAGAGAGATAAAGGAGAGCGGAATAGATATAATAGCTAGATCTCTCGGCGCGAGAACCAGCCACATCCTTAGTAGAATCCTACTTCCACTCTCGGCTAGAGACATGGCCGCTGGCTTCTCCCTAACTTGGGCTAGAGCTATGGGTGAACTCGCTGCAACATTAATCTTTGCCGGCGCAATCCCATGGGTGACCGAGACCCTTCCGGTTCTGATATATTTGGCTTCATCTGAGAGGCCGCAGGTGGCGATAGCCGCCTCGGTTATAACGGAGACTCTATCTATAATTTCGCTGCTCTCATTCAAGCTTATTGCGAGGAGGAGATGAATGAGGGGTCTTTATATACAGAATGTTTCAAAGTCTTTCGGCAGCGTAAGGGCTCTGGATGACGTTGAGTTATTGGTGGAGCAAGGTGAGTTTATGGTCATTATGGGCCCGAGCGGATGTGGTAAGACAACATTATTGTTAGTGACCTTGGGGGTCTTAAAGCCGGATAAGGGCTCAATATGGATGGGTGATAGGGAAATCACCAATCTACCGATTGAAGAGAGGAATATAGGTTATGTGCCGCAAGACTTTGGCCTCTTTCCACACTTAAACGTTTATGAGAATATAGCCTTTGGATTAAGGGTTAAAGGTATCCCAAGGAAGGAAACTGATGAGAGGGTGAAAAGCCTATTGCAGATGGTTGATTTAGAGGGGTTTGAGATGCGAAAACCCAAGGAGTTGAGCGGCGGCCAGAGGCAACGTGTGGCATTAGCTAGAGCCCTAGCCATAAACCCATCCCTACTCCTACTCGATGAGCCCCTCAGCAACATCGATGAGGCAACGAAGGCTGAAGTCATAACAAACCTAAAGAGTCTGCAGAGAAAGACTGGTGTAACAACCGTCTGTGTGACGCATAATCCAGAGGATGCATTTAGGCTTGGAGATCGCATCGCAATAATGTATTCTGGAAGGATAATACAGTGTGGGGAGCCGAGGGAAATTCTAGAGAACCCTGGGAATGATGTTGTTAAGAAGCTTATAGCCCCAATATATGTGCTACTAAAGTAGATAAGTCCCCAGTTAATTTTTAGATTTAATGGAGAGAGCAATTTGCCCCCTAAGAGAACATGCATAATCTATCATGAGAAGTTTGTTCAGTATGACCTTGGGGTTACCCATCCATTTAGGGGAGATAGATTTCTGAAGGCCATGGAGCACTTTGAGAGGAAGAGTCTCCTAAATCTACCCAACATAAAATTGGTTAGACCGGAGCCAATTAAAAGGGAGGAACTATTGGCCGTGCATAGTAAGGATTATGTTGAGCTTATATTTCGTCTGGCGGAAATGGGAGAACCATATGACATAGACACACCGACATCTAAGAGCATACTTGAGGCGGCAATGTATATTATTGGTGGGGTTCTTAGGGCTGGGGAGGCTGTTGTTAGGGGCGAGTTTGAGAGGGCCGTTGCTCTAGGTGGAGGCTTCCATCATGCCGGCAGAGATTATGGCGGAGGCTTCTGCCTCTTCAATGACATAGCAATATTAATTGAGCATTTAAGGGGGAATTTTGGGCTGAAAAAGTTTCTGGTTCTCGATTATGATGTTCACGCTGGAAATGGGACAAGCGACATATACTATTCGGACCCAACAGTGCTATTTATCTCCATACATCAGGACCCAACGACAATTTACCCGGGGCGGGGCTTCATAAATGAGATAGGTGATGGGGACGGTAGAGGCTACAATGTGAAT
>JAGTQA010000028.1 GCA_018396975.1 Candidatus Bathyarchaeota archaeon
ATGCTGGTTGTTTAATATGAAAGTTTATATACTGGGCAGTTCAGGGTTCTTGAAGATTCTAGCTATAGTAAGTGTAGTGATGCTGGCACTTCCATTGCTCCTTGGTCCAATCTCATCCATAATAGTGCTGGTTAAGGCTGTGCCCAAATACAACTATTACGGTAAAGTTCCGGAGAAGATATGGATGTATTCATACTCGGCGACGCCGGATAATCCACAAAAGCATTGGCATTATGATCAAGGGCCGGTTGATGCATGGCTTCTTGCCATGGCTGCCTGGGAGGACCTGACCATCGTGGACGTTTATGATCTAGAGAGCGGGGTGCTTCTGTCGCATGGAGAGTTGAATGCCCTAGAGAAGCATTATGTTGTCTTGAGGAATGGGACGATGTTTAAGGTTGAGTCTAATAAACCGCTCTGCGTCCTACTGCTAGATTATCAGAGTGAGCCGGGGAATGCCACGGTGGGCCCGGTTCCACACACCTATTATCCGGCAACAGACGGATCATTCGTAGGTAAGGAATTCATATTTTTAGCGTCAACCGACTTAAATCCACAGTTCACAATATTCGCCCTTGAGAAGGCCGATGTACAGATAACGAGCGAGGACGGCTCGGATACAAAATCCTTCTCGCTTGATGCAAACACTTATAGGAGGGTTGTCCTCCGCTCATGGCACACCTATAAAGTCACGTCAACAGGGTATATAATGATTCAGTCTGGCTACCCACATAGCTATTGGGACCCGCACTACAGCTATGCGATTCCATCCGCTAATGGGGCTTTCCTTGGAACACGCTTCTACACATCTTCAGAGGCTCAATGGGATACATATGAGGATTATGGCTTCCGCATATGCTCCCTAGAGACTACTAAGGTGACCATATATAACCTGCTAAACCTTGAGGTTATAGGTGAGTTCACTGTGGAGGCTGAATCAAGCTATAGGTTCCAGGCTCAGATTAGCCCGCCTAGCTTAGCAATAGCTGTGGAGAGTGAGAGGCCGATATGGTTGACATTTATGCATGACGGTGACACATATAAGTCTGTTGGCTTCCAGTCCTATAGAGAGAACGCCTATGGAGCTGGTGTAGTCTATCTTGGCATAAAACCAAATGAGGATACACCTATATATTTACCCGTAAACTCTACCTGCGAGGCCTACATATTTGTTAGTGAGCCGGCGACCATAGAGGTTGATGGATCATACATAACGCTCCAGCCAGACAGATACTTCCTCCTAACCCATCCTGGCCTCCATAAGGTAAGGTCGAATAAAAATGCGCTTGTCCTAATAATCCATTGGCCCGTTTACCCAGAATTTCAAGGTATAGAATACCCGGGAACAGTGATTCCATGTGTCGAAACAGTGCATATATACCATGAGGTTACATTAGCGCCCCTCAGCAAACCCTTCCCAACTACATATATAATGGCTGGTGTGGCAGCTGCGGCCATCGTAATTGTGGCGGCATTCTTCTTCCTAAGAAGAAGACATACAAAGTAGGAACCATTAACCCACAAAATACTCTTCTGCCGCGTCACTACATCACCAAAAATTGTTGGTGGGGCTGGCCGGATTTGAACCGGCGACCTACGGGTTTCTTCACGCTCCAGAACATCTTCATCCCACATTGGGTCCGCAAACCCGTCCATTTAAGGTTCTGGAGCCCCTAACGGTCGGCGGACTGAGCCGCCTAACGGTCGTCATGCCGTTCTAGCAGCCCACGCATGGTGCGGCTGCTGCTAGACTACAGCCCCACCTCCCAGAAAATTTTAGGATATTATTCACGCTTATATATCTTATGCTGGATTCTGAGCGAAAAGGTTAAAAACTTGGATTCTTTAGATCTTGTTGGATTGCCGGCCATAGGGCGCGGGAACCACCCAAACCCATTCCGAACTTGGAAGTTAAACCGCGCTCCGTCCCCGGTTTTAGTGCGGTCTTCGGCCGCGCGAAGCCGGGGAAGCTGGCAATCCACCTATTTGAGCCCTAAAGTTATTGTGTGTAGCTGAAACTGATAAAATTATTTGAGCTGATATTGGAACTGATTTGTGAACGGTATGGGAAGGATTATTAGTCTAAATAAGCCTTAAATTTCTAGAGAGGTGCGCCTACATCCCTTTAGGAATCACTCTTGTAGGAGCCACTTTAATGGTATATCTTGATATGTTCCATCTGGAAGTGTTCTTCGTATTGTTATCGGTAGGACCCCACGTCTCAGCTCCTCAAGCGCTATGTCTATTGGATTCTTTAGATTCTCAGTTATTTCTATTAGGACTGGGGCTCCCATGGCTATCTGCAGCGCCCTTGCACCACATATTCTTGCCTTCTCGAAACGTGTGAGCTTTGGTGGGCCTATAAGTATCTTGGACTTCTCCTTAGATTCGGGTCCCGACATTCCATATTCACCCATTACCAGCGACAATACTTCACCTCCCAGACTACTTGAATTCGATAGCCTTCATCGCGGGTTGGCGGAGAGCAGAAGATCCTTCTCCACTAACAAACAATAGGTAATCCTCCACATATTGATGCATCACTAAAATATTAAATAGAATATAAATTTTGCGAAAAATTTTAGGCTCTTGGTCGGCGATGCGAAAATTTAATATGGTGCATTCTCATTCAATTCTGGGGTTTAGCGTTGCTCCATGAGCAAGCAGATTCAGAGGGCTTGAAGCTAGGTGGGGTCATAGTCTTATTTGATAGGGAGCTTGGCACATTATTCTTCCAGAATTTTAGAGGCTATGGTAACCTCTTAGATGATGCCGAGTGGCTTCTTGAGAGAACCCCCCAGAGATCCTGGGGCTTCTTGATGCGTCCAATAGTCCACAATGAACTTTATGGTTTATGGATTGGTGAGTATGGGCCTATCAGTAATCGGGTGATTAGGGAGGAGCGACTTTTTGATGAAGGCTCTTCGGTCATTAGCCGGATTCTACTTAAGTATGGGGATAATGAGATTGATGAGGGTGAGGTGAGTAGGAGATTAACCATCAGGTCACTTAAGAGAAGATTGCCGAACAGCAAGATAATTGGAGACTTCAAATATTACTTTTGTCCGAGGGAGCGGCTCTACAGGGACTGTCCACATGTGGAGAGGGTTTATAGGGCTATTAGGGAGAGGTATGGGGTTGGGGCCAGAATACACTACTCGGCTGTGGCTGATATAATATTTGGCATAAAGCCATGCGATGACATCATTATATGCCCACTATATTCTTCACCCAACAAGTTCGAGTCCATAATCAAGCTGAATATGGCCTTAAGGAGTCGGAGGATGGGGGAGATAAGAATTATTGACCGGAACTTTGTTGAGATAGTTTAGGCAAGCCCTTTTTCCCTGCGACAATTTGCCTAGCCTGATTTAGGGTATTATTTATCTTCCTCCAGTGGCTTCCCTTCCAATATACTTGTCCGCATCCGGGGCAAACCCAAAACTCGTTATATATTTTGTAGGTTGTCTCCGGAACCCTGCCTGTAACTTCCTCTTTACTAGCCCTCCTTATCCTCGTATTACATTTTGGGCAGCGTGACTCGTCAATATTTATCTCCAAACTTATGTTGAGCTGCATTGAGAGGTTGGCCAGCCTTTCAATATGGGTTTCACCCTCAACCAAGATCGCCCTAACACCCTGAACATTTGCCTTCCTATAGAACTGGTAGTCTCTTGTTAGTATGATGCGTCCATCCTCGGATGCAGCCTTCAGAATACCGTCATCATCCATGTTATTGAAGTATTTTGTGTCGTAGCCTAGCATCCTAAGCCATCTAGCTAGCTTACCGAGCATGCCATCAACCGCGAAATTCATGCCCTCTAACCTCCCTCACCTAATAATTCTGCCGCTTCCAGGCTTGGCTACTATCTCACCATCCTCCATGACTAAGTTTCCTCCGACAAATGTCTTTACTGGTTTCCCTCTAACGTTCCAGCCCTCAAAGGGGGAGAACTTAGCCTTGGAATAGAATTCTGAAGGGTCTATGGTCCACTCCCTCTTTAAGTCTACGACGACTAGATCCGCGTAATTCCCCTCAATTATCGAGCCCCTACCCCTAAACCCAAATATTTTGGCGGGGTTCTCAGCCATCAACCTAGCTAGGTCGGGTATTGTTAGGAGACCCTTATTAACCATTGTCAGCATAAGTGGGAGCATTGTTTCGATTCCAGCTATTCCGGCCGATATCTCCCATACTGATGAGCTTTCCTTCTCCGTTAAGGAGTGCGGTGCGTGATCGGATGCCAGGGCGTCAATTAGGCCATTACATAGCGCCCTCTGCAAATATAGGGTTTCTGATGGGTTTCTGAGGGGTGGGTTTACTAGGGCTATGGGGCCGATCTCTCTCATATGCTGGCTAGACAATAGGATGTGGTGGGGTGTAGTCTCACATGATATTGATGAGCCGCTCCTCTTGGCACCAACTATAATTCTTAATCCCTCACTCGTGCTCACATGGCATATGTGCAGGTGGGCGCCTGAATTCCTCATCAATCTTATCGCCCTCCTAATCCCACTAACCTCAGCCTCCTGGGAATGGACCTCAAGATACGCGTCTAAGTCTTCTCTCCCACTGGACCTCAATCTCCTAAAGGACTCATTTAGGAGTGCTCCATCCTCAGCGTGAACTGCCACTGGAATATTTAGCCTAGATGCCTCCTTAAACGCCTTAATGGTGTTCTTCTCATCGTTTGGATCTAGGCCCCCAACCTTATGTGATAGGAAGAATTTGAATGCCTTTGCGCCTGCGTCAACAATCTCCTTCATCTCCCTAATCTCCTTTGGGAAGGCCGAGTAGAATGCGACATTGACAACTATCTTCCCTGAGGCTATTTCCATACGCTCCCTCAATGTCTCAGCGCTCATTGTTATGGGTTTATTGTTAGGCATATCCATTACGAGGGTTATGCCGCCATTGGCTGCGGCGCAAGTCCCGCTATAAAAGTCCTCCTTATAGGATAGCTCTTGATCTCTTAGGTGGACGTGGACATCTATTAATCCTGGTAGGACTAGGAGACCCTCTAAGTCCATCTTTTCGGAGGCGCTTGGGAGATTTGACTCCTTAGCGATCCGAACTATCCTACCATTATCTACTGCTAGGCCCGCCTCAACTATCTTGCCAAAAGCATATATCCTAGCGTTCTTGAGAATCAGGTCGACTGGCAAGATTATCGCCTAACAAGAAAATTGATCCTAACAAAAATATCTTTTCCCTATCCCTATTAAAGGTTGGTTTCCTCTAATATTCTATTGTTCTAGTCCTTTCTATATAACAGTCTTCGCAGAGGTAGCTCCCATCAGCCTCCTTAAGATTATCCGACCACTCCCCACAGTTATCGCAGTAGCCCGCTAAAGGTACCCTCTCCTCGACCTCCTCACCACCACTTATCCTCGCCCTCTCCTGAATTATCTCTATTAGCTCGGGGGTTACGGATAGTATGTCCTTGCTCGAGATTATTCCGACGAGCTGACCTTTATACATGACCGCTAACCTACGTATGTTGAGCCTATTCATCTCCCTAGCAGCCTCACTTATTGTCTTATCAGCCTCAATAGTTTTTAATGGAGCGCTCATGATCTCTTTGGCAGTTATCTTGCTCGGCTGAATGTTCTCGGCCACAACCCTTATGACCAGATCCCTCTCAGTTATTATGCCTATTGGCTTATCGTCCCTAGTGCTAACTATGACGCAGCCAATATTATTATCCCTCATCAGCCTAGCGGCCTCATCAGCCGTGGCATCCTCATTAACGGTTATAACTGGGCTGCTCATGACATCTTTAACTAGGAGCCTAGACCTTATCTCGAACCCGCTCATCCCTAGATCCTCTCCTAAAGAGATCTAGAATAATCATTAATAAATTTATTTTTGTCATCTAAAGAAAATAACATTCTATGTTCTGCAGATCATCAATATTTCATCATGGAGGCGCCTAATCCTCTCAATGGCTGGGTGGTTGTCGCCGAGCTCCCTCCTAAACCTTTCTATGGTCTCCTCGATTGGGATGGTCTTTGAGCCCTCAACTAGCTTATCGGCGTAGGAGACTATTTTCTCCTCAATTGTCTGTGGCAAATAATCCTTAATGGGCCAACCGAGCTTAGCAGCCTCATCAGATGTTATACCGCCCCCAACATGCCGCTCTATAATTGCTATTATCGACTCGGGTAGGCCAAGGCTCCTGGCCATCTCGGCGCCCACTATTGCATGATGAACCTTATGGGTCTTAGCCCTCCCTATATCATGTAGGAGTGCGCCGACATGAACTAGGTCTATATTGACAGCCACACCATTCTCAGCACATTTCCTAGCTATCTGAACGGCTAATTTTGCAACTGCCTCGCAATGTTTTATCACATCAGCTGAGCAGCCGACATCCCTAAGAATCTTAAGTGCCTCTTCCGGCGATGGGAGATTCCCGTATGCTTTAGCCATTTAACTCACTCTTTATGCGCTCAATCTTTTTTGTGAGGTTCTCAATTATCTTGCTATTATCATAGTGGGTTAGGGGCTTATTGCATACTGGACACCTGAAGATATATTCTGTTGCCTCCTCAAAAGTCATGCGCCTACATCCAGGAGTATAACAGTAGTAGAAGTCGTGGCTCTTCTCATATTCGAGTCTCGCCTCGAGCTTCTCCAGCACCCGCTTTTTTTGGCCTATTATAAATCCCTCAATCTGGTCTGTTTGAACCCTCCAGTAAAATATGAACCAGCCAGTATCCTTATCCCTAGTTCTCCTCAAGCCGACTATTGAGTGCTCATATAGTTTGTAGAGGATTTTGCGGGCATCATTAAGTTTAACGCCTGTCTTCGCCACAATATCCTCCTCAGTCATCTCATCCGCTTGGCTCAGCGCCTCAACTATCTTGACGGCATCCTCGCCACCTACTACCCTAGCAACCTTAATCAACATATCATGGCTAACCTTCGGCATGGTTATCGCACTCAGCATGCCACATTAAATATTTATTAGCAGACGTGGTAACTTAAAGTTTTAGCCACCAACCATACTGCTTAGAAAAGGGCTTTTTCCCTAAGAGACCCTAACAACCTTCTTTCCCCTAGCTTGGGGGATAATCTTGATCTTAGCATTCTCAAACTCCCTTTTCAGCTCCTGACCCATATAGAGCTCATGTAGGAAGACACTTAATGCCCCAACCTCTGAGTGGGGCTGAGATGTTACTGAGACGTTCCAGTCCGCGAGGTCGTAAACTAATCTCGGAACCTTCTCGCTTCCAACAACCACCAGCTTATCCCTTCCGGATCTTCTTATCTCCTCTATGACCTCGCTTAACGGGAGTCCATACATTGTTAAATGTATTACTTCGCCACCAGACCTCTTCCACTCTCTGATCTTTCCAGCCCAGTCTCCAGCAAACTCGACGGTGAAGGATCCGCCCCACGAGTTCACAACCTTCCGTATGCTCTCCTCAACCTTCTCATCCCTTTCTCCAGTATAGAATGCTCCATGTGCTCCGAAGGCCCTAGCAACTAGGAGGACATGTGTTGTGACGCGCTTATCCCTTTCGGGTCTATGCCCAAGCCTAAGAACAAACACTCTCCAGCCTTCCATCCTGCTCCAGCCTTCCTCCCAGCCTCTCGATGCGGCTCCTAATCTTATCGATTACCTCGGGGGGTGCGCTGAGATATATGCTCATCACATCACTATTATATGTGATTTCATGGACATTTGCAGTCTCGAAGATCCATGAGAGGAGTGAGGATGATTCCTGGGCGACTGGTAGTGTGAAGCGCGCCCTTACATATCTCCTCAGTATCCTCGCGATCTCAGCCTTAAGCACATCTAGATTTATTCCATGGAGGGCCGATATTGGGACGAGCTTTAGGTGGCCGTAGATCTCGCCTAGGCGCTTCATCTTCTCATTTAAGTCTTCAGGCGATATGAGATCTATCTTATTTAGGGCTACTATTAGGGGTATCCCTGAGGCACCTATCTCCCATATTATCTTAAGTGATGCCGAGAGCTTCCTTAGGATATCACTTAGCGGCTCGCTCACATCGACGACTAAGAGGATTAGGTCTGAGAATATTGTCTCCTCAAGGGTTGAGCGGAAAGCCTCTATTAGGGTTATTGGGAGCCGATCTATGAAGCCGACTGTATCGGTTATGAGCATCCTCTCGCCTAAAATATCTATGGCCCTCGTAACGGTTGAGAGGGTTGTGAAGACGCTGGAGTCTACTGGAACATTCTCCTTGGTCAGCGCATTAAATAGTGTGCTCTTGCCAGAATTAGTGTATCCGGCGAGGGATATTGTTGGCAGCCCCATCTCAGCCCTACGGATTCGATGAATCTCCCTAGTTCTCCTAATCTCCTCCAGCCTCTCCCTTATCTTATGAACCTGCCTCCTAACAGTCTCGTAATAAACGTCCGCCTCATACTTTCCTAGGCCGTGAAATCCCGGCTGCTCACCCATCTTTGCAAGCCTAACCTTCTCCCTAGCATTAGCCAGCTCATACTGCAGCCTAGCCAGCTCAATCTGGAGCTTAGCCTCCCTAGTCGAGGCCCTCCTAACGAAGATCTCGAGGATGAGCTGTAGCCTATCTATAACCTCGACGCCCGTCAACTTTGCAAGATTATAGACTTGGACTATCTTCAGCTCATTGCCAAATATAACCCTCTCAGCCCCAAGATCCTTAACCATCTGAGCCAATTCTCTGGCTTTTCCGGGCCCTATATGATATTTTGGGTGTGGGCGCCTAACCTGCTCAATTATGCCGACAACCTCGTATCCGGCAGCTTCGGCTAGGCTTCTAAGCTCATCTATGTTGGATTTCTCAAATGGATCCCTTCGATAGACTATTATCGCCCTCGTTTTCCCGTCTCCTCCTATCCCTCAACTGAACAATCTCGCCTAGGGTTATCGCCCTATTTATCTTGGCCTCGCTAGGTATTCCTACACTCTCAGCAGTCTCAGCTGGCATAGTAAGAATCCTTATTTTTAGGGCATGCTCTAGCTTAGATGCCAATCTGATATCTGGAATAATCTTTTCGCTCTCAATCTTCTTTATAACGGACTCCTTCTCACCGATCCTCCTACCTAACTCCTCCGGGGTTAAGCCCATCCTCTCCCTAGCCCGCTTAACAATGAGCCCGAAGCCCTCAACAACCTCCATCCCACCTGAAACGTCTATTGAGGCGCTCCTAGAGGCCCTCGCCGAGGAGGTTTGGGCGACCCTAACTGCTGGTTTAGCAGTTCCTGCAACCTTTCCCGAAGGAGTTTTTGGCCGAATAATTTTTGGCTCAGGCTCCCAGTATTCTGAGCCGAGTCTCGAGCACTCATCGCATGTAACCATTTTGGCGCCCTCAATGATGACTCTATGCGGCTTTCCAGATATTTCCCGCCCGCAGACGTCACATTGCAATCTACTGCACCTATATACTATAATTGTCCATCCATAGACTTAAACATTAGCGCTCCAGTAGACAATATATTCTTCCCAGAATAAGCTAGCTGTAGAAAGAAGCGGGAATAAGATGGTCTGAGGAACCGCCAATTTTACTCGCGTAACATCTGAAGATACTGCTTGAGCTTCTCGAAGAGCTCGCTTGCCCTAATCTCCTCAGTGCTCTCCGGGAGCATGAGCTGATATTTACCGTTCCCAATATCCCTTAGCACAAAATGCTTCTTACCATACTCGAAGTATATGAAGTCCCTGCCGAACTCTATATCCCAAACCTTCGCTTCACCACTCATACCAGGGACACCACACAAACAATAGCATACAAGAACATAAACTTTTATGAAGAAAAGATAGTGTGTCAGGGTCTAGGAGGGAGAGGCTATTCCGAAGGATAGGGAGGTATCATCTTAACGTTAATCTCTCGGCTGGAGACTCGATGGCCGCGAGGAGAGGATTATGCCAAAACGCTGGGAGGTAGGCCAGACTACCCGCCGCCTAGCTGACTCAAAACCTCCGCGATCAGTTTGGCGCTTCCCTTAATAGCCTCCCTAACTTCTAGGCTAACCTCCTCCCCAAAATCGGTGTTTTTGGGCTCTATGCCAAGCAACGCAATCTTGGCCTTCGTCCCCGCACATATAAGCTCTATTAATATTGAGAGGGGCATGGAGTGGGTTGATATGGCCACACCAGATATATGTTCTGGCTTAATGAGCCTAGCATCGCCTACTCTACCTCCGAAACGGGCTGCATCTATGAGGAGGATGTGGGAGGGCCTAAACCTCCTTATCTTACCGATAAAATTCTCTGGCATAATACCCCCCTCGATAAGCCTAACTCCACTTGGAACCTTGCCTCTCAGCTCCCTTATGATCCTGACGCCGAGCGCATCGTCACCCCTAAGGGGATTCCCGACCCCCAATATCACAAGCCTAGAGTATCCCCTAAGCCAATCTTCCAAATCCTCTTTAAGGCCCAATCCGCATCAAGCAGATTACTCTTGAGGGAAAAGATTAGCTTTACTATTGGTGAATCACACAATGGTTTGGATACAGAAAACCCTATATAACTCAAACTTAAACTATTTCTAATTCATATACCTGAGGGGATTATATGGGGAAGGTTGATGTTGAGGAACAGAAGGTTCTTCTTTATGATCCATTGAAATGCACTGGCTGCCTCTTCTGCCAGATCGCATGCGCCTACTACCACTTTCGGGAGTTCAATCTCGAGAAGGCGCACCTAAAAATTCAATTTGATGAGAAGACTGGGGAATTTGAGGCAATATACTGCCAGCACTGCGATCAACCGCTCTGCGTCGCGGCATGCCCAAAGGAAGCCGCTATGAAGGATGAGGAGACGGGGCTAGTTAAGATAAATCCAATGAGATGTATAGGCTGCAAGACATGCACCGTTGCCTGCCCACTCTCTGTTCCATGGTTCAACCAAGATTATCGGGTGGCAATGAAATGCGACTTCTGCAATGGCGATCCCCAGTGTGCAAAGTTCTGCTCGCCCCAAGCCATAAGGATTGCGAGTAGGAAGGAAGCTTGGGAATTTAATAGGATGCGCTATCTGGAGGTTTAGGGGATATGAGCGTGAGCCTAGAGAATGATGTGCTCAATTACTTGAGGGATGTGCTCGACGGAGACCTAATAGAGGCTTATAGACAGCGGGAGAGGAGAGTATTTGTGAGGGTTAAGCCAGCAGCGGTAAGAAGGGCTGTTCAGGCGCTGAAGGATCGATATTCAACACTGCGCCTTATGACACTCTCAGCCGTTGACACCGGCCTAGACATGGAATACCTATACCACTTCCATATAAATGGTCTAGTCCTAACTGTTAGGAGCGTGAAGCCTAAGGAGGATAATACGCTTGAGTCTATAGCGGATCTGATTCCAGCCGCAAACTTTATTGAAAGGGAGATCTCAGACTTATTCGGTGTTAAACTCGTAAACCACCCGCAGCCGGAGCATGGGCTGATATTAACTAGGGACTGGCCGGATGACAAGCGCCCGCTAAGAAAGCCCTTTGAGGGGATTCTACCATCCAAGGCTAGGCCGGTTGCCGAAGCCCTAATATCAAGTAGTTGCGTGGCCCCAATATCGGCCTTTGTGCAGAAGAAGCGTGAGGAGGCCGGCTTACCAAAGTCCGCGCCCTTCGCATTCACAGATGAGAAGATGATGAGAGAGTTTCAGGGAATCATTAGAGATACAAGCCTAAGCGAGAAGGTTGGATTCGATTGGGAGAAGAAGAGATTAAGATATAAGTGATGAGGTGGTGTTGGATGGTTAGGTATGCATTCTTCCTAGGTTGCCAGATCCCAATGCGGCTCCCAAACATAGAGATAGCATCCAGGAAAGTTTTTGAGAGGGTTGGGCTTGAGGCAGTTGACCTATTAGGCTACTCATGCTGTCCGGAGCCGGTTATATCACGCCTCCTAGATGAGACGGCTGCGCTGGCAACGTCCGCGAGGAATCTGGCAATGGCCGAGGAGCTGGGCCTAAACATGATGACATTATGTAATGGTTGCTACGAGACTTTGGCTGAGGCCAATGAGGTTTTGAAGCATGACTCCGAGAGAAGGGAGAGGATAAATGGGATTCTGAGGCGATACGGCAGAGAGTTTAGGGGGAAGGTTGATGTTAAACATGTCATCGAAGTCTTATATGAGGATATAGGTCTAGACAGGATAAGGGGCCAGATCGTTAAGCCCCAAAGAATGCGTGCCGCATTACACTACGGCTGCCACCTATATCGCGAATATAAGAGCCCGGATATCATGCGCAAGCCGAGGATGATGAGGGAGATAGCCGCCCAGACTGGCATAGAAATAGTTGATTATGGGCTTGAGCGCCTATGCTGCGGATACCCAAGCATGCAAGCCGACGAGGAGTTTTCTCTGAAGAATAGGCTACTACTAAAGCTGAGTAGGATGAGGGAGGCTGGAGCAGACGCCATAGTCACAGCTTGCCCAGCATGCATGATACAGTTTGAGATAGGCCAAGTAATGTTAAGGTCATATGGAATACAATATAACATGCCATGCCTAAATCTGATGGAGTTACTCGCCCTATCTTTTGGAGTCCCCCATCAAGAACTCCATTTAGAACTCCATAGAAGCCCGGTCCTACAATTAGTTCAGAAGATGGGGGTGAAGTAGGATGCCTGAAACAGTTTATATTGGTCCATACAGACCGCAACTGGTCGAGCCTGAGCGCTTTGAACTGCTTGTTGAGGGCAACAGGATAATTGATGCTAAACTTGAGCTGGGTTACATGCACCGGGGCATAGAAAAACTCTTCACGACTAGAACCTACATGCAGAATCTGGCCTTAGCTGAGAGGATATGTGGGATATGCTCGGGAATACACACATTATGTTACGCCCAGACTGTCGAGAGGCTGATGGGAATCGATGTCCCTGAGAGGGCGAAGTATCTCCGCTGCATATATATGGAGCTTGAGCGCTTACACAGCCACTACCTATGGTTTGGCATATTAGCCCACAGCCTACATGAGCACGAGGCGTTCCTAAAAATAATGGGCGAGAGGGAGAGGGTTCAAGACCTACTCGAATATTTAACCGGAAACAGAATGAACTACCTAATAAATACGATTGGTGGGGTTCGTAGGGATATAAGGCCCGAAAAGGCCGAAAAGATTAGGAGAATCCTTAAGGATCTTAAACCGCTATCAGACTACATAATGTCGCTCCTAGACGATAATGGAGCATTCACAAAGAAAACTAAGGGCGTTGGGGTTTTACCCAGAGATAGAGCCCTCGATGTTGGCGCGGTTGGACCGACACTTAGGGGCTCTGGAATAGCCAGCGACATAAGGAAGGAGGACCCATATGCAGCCTACGATAAACTCGACTTCGAGGTTATTGTTGAAAGGGATGGTGATGTTAGGGCGAAGGCTCTGGTTAGGGCTAGGGAGACATATGAGAGCATGAAGATTATTGAGCAGGCACTTGACAATCTTCCGCCCGGCGACATAGCTGTTAAGCCCAGTGAGCCTAGGGTTGGAGAGGAGGTTGGTAGAACAGAGGCTCCACGCGGAGAACTCGTCTATTATATAAGGTCTAATGGAACAAATATTCCTGAGAGGGTTAAAGTTAGAACACCATCATATGCCAATAACTTCGCTATACTGGAGATGCTCCGGGGGGAGCGCCTAGAGAATGCTAGGACAGTTATCGAGAGCATAGACCCATGCTTCGCATGTACGGACCGTGTAACAATTGTTGATGCTAAAACCGGTAGGAGGAGGATTATAACGCTGAAATAGGTTTGGAGGTGAATAGGTTATGGGTAAAATATCTGTTTACCGCTTCCTATCAGCTGGCTGTAATGGGTGTGATGTAGAGATCTTAGAGTGCCTAGTCCCAAGATATAAGCTTGCGGACTTGGACGTTGAGGTTGTTGAGAGGCCGGAGGAGGCAAATGTCCTAATTTTAACTGGCGGTGTGAACATTAAGGGTAAGGAGGAGCTGCTGAAAATTTACGAGGCAATTAACCCACCGAGAATCGTTATTGCTGTCGGAAACTGTGCATTGACAAAAGAAATATTTGATAAGGGTTACCCAATGGTTGGACCCCCAGACCAACTCATACCAGTCAACTATTATGTTCCGGGTTGCCCGCCTAGACCACAAGCAATCGTTAAGGCAGTAGCCGACATACTAGGCGTAAAAATCGAGGAGACCGAGGACTATTGGCTGGCTCCGGAGGGCTTCCGCGGAAAGCATGAGTTTGACAGCGAGAAGTGTATGGGTTGTGGTGCATGCGCCCAGATCTGCACGGCCGACGCCATAGATGTGATAGATGGGCCCGACAAGAGGATTATAAGAGTTAATTATGGGCACTGCTCCTTCTGCGCCTTCTGCCAAGATGAGTGCCCAACGCAGGCATTGAGACTTACACGCGAATACCATCTGCTGACATCCGACAGGCAGACGGCGAGGGTTGCAAACGAGGTTAACCTAGTAGGCTGCTCGGTCTGCGGCGGAGTCTTCTTCCCACAGAAGCAGATAGATTGGGCTCTAAAGCGCATAGTTGAGGAGAAGGTTCCAGCATATAAGGACTTTAGCTCGGATATTCTGAGTGCAATGATGATATGCACCAAGTGCCGGAGGGAGATAGGGAGCATAAAGAGGGCGAAGAAGCTGCTCGCAAACCTATCTGAGAGGGCTAGAAAGCTTTAGGGCATGGAAACCCCAAATTTTTATGTAAACACCAAACTTAAATATGCGATTTCAAATTTGTTCTAAAAATATGCATAGGGATACTTTATTGGCTATTGTGGAGGGTGAGCGACTCCTTGTCAAAAGATGCTGAATTTAAAACTTCTAGGATAAACCCGAAATTTAGGTATGAGGTTGTTAAGGTGCCGGGTGGAGAGAACCTCCTACACTGCTTCCAGTGTGGAACATGCACGTCCGACTGTCCAGTTGCGAGGTTCAGCGAGAAATATAGGCCTAGGCTCATTATAAGGATGGCGCAGCTAGGCCTGAAAGAAAGGGTTCTGAATAGCGATTTCCTATGGCTATGCGCCTCATGCTTTACGTGCACAGACCGATGCCCCCAGGGAATAGAGGTTGCAAGCGTAATTAGGGCATTAAAGAATATGGCTGCGATGGAGGGGCGCATACCAGATGTCTTTAAGGTGATCCTAGGCAACCTTCTCAAGACTGGCTACATATATGAGATTCCGGAGTCAAGGGTTAGGAGGCGTGAGGCTCTAGGCCTCCCACCGCTGCCTAAGGTAAATATTGAGGGCCTAGCGAAGTCCCTCCAAAACCTAGACATTAAGAGGTTTCTTGAGGTTTCCGCCCAGAAGTCTTCGGAGGCTAAAATATGGGTGTAGCACATAAATATGTGTTTTATTTGGGCTGCGCAATCCCATATAGGGTTTCATCCTTCGAGGTTTCCGCTAGGAAGGTTTTGGATAGGCTTGGTGTGGATCTCCTTGAGATGCCGGATTTCAATTGCTGCGGCCTACCCCTAGAGCCCCTAAGCCACGAGCTCACGCTTATACTTTCAGCTAGGAACCTCGCCATAGCCGAGCAGACAGGCCTAAACATTTTAACCCTCTGCCCCGGGTGCGCTGGAACACTAAAGAAGACTAATAGGTTGCTTAAGGAGAATAGGGCCCTTAGGGAGGAGATCAATAAGCATCTGAGCGGAGCCGGTCTAGAGTTTAAAGGAAGCATAGATGTGAAGCATATATCCCAAGCCCTGATTGAGGATATAGGCCTAGACGCGATTAAAAGGGCCATTGTGAGGCCGCTCAAGGGCCTTAGGGTTGCTAAGCATAGTGGATGCCACCTCTCAAGACCCAAAAAATATATTGGGTTCGAGGATCCGGAGAATCCGAAGGCCCTAAGAATACTTATTGAGGCTACTGGAGCTAGATGCGTTGAGTATCTCGGTGAGACTGAATGCTGCGGTTCAACCATAGCCGCCATAGACGATAAAATATCGCTCTCGCTAGTTAGGGAGAAGCTGCTCCACGTTAAAGAGGCTGGGGCCGATGCACTAATAACCATCTGCCCAGCCTGCCATATAATGTATGACGCAAATCAAATGCGCGCCGAGAGGATGTTCGGCGAGAAATATGGGATACCAGTACTACATTATACGCAGCTGCTGGGTTTAGCTATGGGCATGCAGCCAGAGGAGCTTGGCTTCGAAGAGCTACGCGTAAACCCATCGAAGATACTGGAAAGGATTGGGGAGGTAAAGTCGAGGGCTTAGCCACCGCAAAACCTTTTTATTGCTTTAAAGCAGTAGGGTTTCTATTACACCACCATTTCTGTGACATCCAGTATGCGGATGAAGATAATGGTTTCCGGCATAGTGCAGGGGGTTGGATTCCGCCCATTCATATACAGAATAGCCTTAAAGAACAATCTGAGAGGCTATGTTAGGAATAGGGGTGACTCATGCGTAGAAATACTTGCTGATGGGGAGGAGTGGGACATAAAGAGTTTCTTGAGGGATCTAGTTGAGAGGAAGCCTCCACTAGCAAGGATACATGAGATTTTAATAGTGCCCGCTGAGGATTCAAGCGTAATATATGAGGGCTTCAAGATATATGCAAGCTCAAGTGAAGCTGAGCTATCTGGCTCAGTCATACCGCCAGACATAGCCATATGTGATGAGTGCTTAGCAGAGATGCGTGATCCAGAAAATCCGAGATACAACTACTTCTTCATTACATGCGTGAACTGCGGGCCGAGATACACGATTATAGAGGATGTTCCATACGATAGGGATAATACAACAATGCGCGATTTCCAGATGTGTGATTTCTGCAGGTCAGAGTATACTGATCCAGCAAATAGGAGATTTCACGCCCAAACGGTTGCATGCCCTAGGTGCGGGCCGAGGGCATATTTGACGGCTAATAACGGCGAGATAGTTGAGTGCGCTGACCCAATAAGATTTGCTGGCCGACTAATCTCAGAAGGCCATATTATTGCTGTTAAGGGTTACGGTGGCTTCCATGTCGCCGCCTCAACTCTTCTGGATGAGCCGCTTGAGAGGCTTAGGAAGGCTAAGCATAGGAGGCAGAAGCCGTTTGCAATAATGGCTAGGGGCCTAGAGGCCATTAAGACCTTTGCCGAGGTTAATACTTGGGAGGCTGAGGCTCTGCTATCATATGCGCGCCCAATAGTCCTATTGAAAAAGAGCGAGAGCTACTATTTGTCCGATTTGATAGCCCCCGGACTCCATAATGTCGGCGTCATGCTACCATATACTGGACTACATTACATGCTCTTTGACTCAATATCTGATCCGGCTTTCGTTATGACCAGCGCCAATCCCCCCAATCAGCCGATAATAAAGGATGATGATGAGGCATTCAAGAAGCTGGGTGGGCTGGTCGATTATTTCCTGCTCCATAATAGGCGGATCGCGCATAGATGCGACGACTCGGTCATACGCCTCCATAATGGCAGAACAGTCTTTATTAGGCGCTCGAGGGGATACGCGCCTGAGCCGATAAGATTGGGCGTAAGGGCCGAGAGATGCGCGCTGGGTTTGGGCGGCGAAGAGAATAATACGGCTTGTTTAATCTTGGGTGATAAAGCCTTTCTATCGCAGCATATAGGTGACGTCGAGAATCTTGAGACCCTAGAGTTTCTAGAGTCAGCATCTAGGAGACTTATTCGGCTGACGAATAGTAGGGTTGAGGCGGTTGCATGCGACCTACACCCAAAATTCGCCACAACGATACTTGCAAGGAGACTTTCTGAGGAGGAGGGTTGGCAGCTAATCCAAGTCCAGCACCACTATGCCCATGCTGCAGCCCTAATGGCCGAGCACGGAGTGAGCGAGATAGTTGCCGTCTGCTGCGATGGCTACGGATATGGTATTGATGGGGGTGCCTGGGGGGGTGAGATAATAATGGGCTCAAGCGATCCATTAGAGTTTAGGCGTATGGGACATTTGGAGGAGCAGCCTATGCTGGGCGGGGACATGGCAACAAGATATCCGCTGAGGATGGCTGCTGGAATTCTTCATAGGCATGTCAGCATTGAGGATTGGCTGCTGGAGAATAGCGTGCACCTACCATATGGCAGGGAGGAGGCCCACCTAATATTAGCGCAGCTTGAGAGGGGAAACATTAAAGTTAGGACGACGAGCTGTGGGAGAATCTTAGATGCCGCCTCAGCTATTCTAGGTGTATGTTACGAGAGGACGTATGAGGGTGAGCCGGCAATGAAGTTGGAGTCAGCGGCGATTGGGGGAGAAGATCGATTAAAGGTTAAACCCAATATCAGCGGTAACATTCTTAAAACAACAGATATTATACTCTCGATTTTTGAGGAGAGGCGTAAAATTCCCATAAGGGATCTGGCATTCTCAGTCCACAATTATTTGGCTGAGGGATTGGCAGATCTAGCCATGAAAATAGCCTTGGAAAACGATATTAGGGTGATAGGCTTCACCGGTGGGGTTGCAGCAAACCAGATAATCACTCAAAGAATGCGCGAAATCATCGAGTCTAATGGCCTTGTATTCCTCACACATGAGCTTATACCGCCAGGTGACGGTGGCCTCTCATTTGGGCAAGCTTACATAGCGGCTCATACATAACCTAGTCCAAAATGCATTTATCCTAGAGCTAGTTTATTTTTTGGGAGGATTATCATGTGTTTGGCTGTTCCGGCTAGGATCCTGGAAATATCTGGAGATTTAGCCAGGGTCGATTTTGGAGGAGGCGTTGTTAGGGAGGTTAATGTGTCGCTTGTGGACGCTAGGGTTGGCGATTATGTCCTCGTCCACGCTGGCTACGCAATACAAGTCCTAGAGGAGAGGGAGGCTGAGGAAACCCTAGAAATCCTTAGGGAGATTTTGGCGGCTGAGGAGTTATGAAAATAATTCTCATAAGGAGGTCGGTTATAGACAGCATTCTAAGTTATGCTAGGATGTGCCATCCAAGGGAGGGCATACTCCTACTAAGGGGCAAATTCAGGAGAGACTCCATTATAATTGAAGATATTGTTATCCCACCTATGAGCGTTCGGGGCGAGGGATTCTCAACTTTCCCAGCCCACATGCTTCCACTAGACCTCTCAATAGTGGGAACTGCTCACTCACACCCCTCCGGTCACCTCTCACCATCCACGGGGGATCTGAATAACTTTTATGGTAGGATAATGATTATTGCCGCCTACCCATATAGGTCTGAGGATGACATAGCAGTTATAGATAGATGGGGCAAGAGAATAGGTTATGCGGTGATTGATTGATGAGCGCCGGTGATCGTGGAAGTAAGACTTACATGATTGCGGAGAGCCTAGTAAGGTCTGGTGCATTAAAGTTCGGCACTTTCATCTTAAAGTCCGGCCTCAAAAGCCCATATTACATCGACTTAACATGGCTACTCTCGTCCCCGGAGGATTTTAAGCGTGTCTCAAACATTATAGCTGAGGAGATTGGCAAAACAATTTCAGAGAGGGTGATCGATAAGCTGGCGACAATAGAACTTAAGGGAGCACTCATACTGCCGCATGTGGCAAGCATCCTCAAAATCCCATGTATAGTCATCAGGAAGGAGAGCAAATCCTACGGTTTAACCGGGAGAATAGTTGGTGGGGAGGTTAGGAGGGGCGAGCGTTTCCTATTCTTTGATGATGTAATAACTGATGGCAGATCTAAGATTGAGGGTATAAAGCCGATTGAGGAGATGGGGGGCATAGTTGACACAATAATCGTCCTAGTGGATAGGGAGCAGGGTGGAAGAGAGAATCTTGAATCAATGGGGTATAGGGTTAAGGCCATAGCGACAATCTCAGAAATAGTTAACAGTCTCCTAAGCGCCGGAAAAATAAGTGAGGAGGAGGCGAGGAAAATACTGGATTATGTTAGGGGCGGGTCAGGAAACTTATAGAAAAACTTAAAAGGAAAGGGCGTAAGTTTCCTTAATATTTGGAAACCATGAATCATTAGATTTCAAGTTGAGGCTAGTATCGTCATGGATAGAGAACCCTACTCCGCTAAGCTGGGTGGGCCAACCGGCATATACCCCTATACCGTTAAGGTTGAGAGGTACTTAGAGGATCTCCGCGAATACTTCCACGATAGGAAATTGGTTGAGTATATGCTCTCTAGGGGCGAGAACCCCCTCATCTACGTCGTTTATGAGATAAGCCGCGAGTCTGAGGGTGAATTCAACGTTGGCTGCACAATAATTTATCCTGGGAAGGTGGGCGACGAATACTATTTCACTAAGGGACACTTTCATCTTAAGGAGCCAACGAGCGAGGTCTATATTGGCATTAGCGGTGAGGGCGTGATCTTGATGCAGGATAGGAGCGGAAATGTTGCGGCTGAAGAGATAAAGCCCGGAACAATCGTTTATATTCCACCCGGACTGGCTCATCGCTCGATAAACACAGGTAAGACTGATCTAGTCTTTCTGGCCATATACCCGTCTGATGCCGGCCACGACTATGAGACAATACGTAGAAGTGGGTTTGCAAAGCTCGTTGTTGAGAGGAATGGAAAGCCCACGATAATCGACAATCCAAATTATAGAGGTTAAAGTGCGCCATAAAATTAGCGAAAAGGCATCCAACATAAAAATTTTCGACCACAAAGTATTAATAAATTCTCAGCATCTTCTCTCGTTTGAGGATATATGAGATGCTCTTTAAGAGAAAATTGTGGTGTAATAGGTATCTTCTCAATTGAGGGTGTTAATGTAACACCTCTACTCATTGCTGGGTTAGAAGCGCTCCAACATCGCGGTCAGGAAGCTTGGGGCATAGCTATTTGGGGCCATCCAACATTTAAGAGGCCCGGCATAGTCTCACAGTATACTGAGGTTGAACATGCTGAGATCTCTAGGATGAATGGGAGCGTTGGGATTGGTCATGTCCGCTACTCAACAACCGCTAAGTCAACGGTTAAGCATGCCCATCCACTGGATATAGGGAGTATGGCTGATAACTGCAGTTTTAGAATAGCTCATAACGGAACCCTTGAGAGGGATCTTCTCATAGAGAACCTTAAAGATCTGGGCTTTTCCTCCCCTTATGGTATTAGCGATACGGAACTTATGGGTGTGAGTCTCCATAGGCTTCTGAAGAGAGGGAAGAGCTGGATTGAAGCATTTGAGGAATTAAATCCCTACTTGAACGGCTCATTCTCACTGGTCATATTGACATCTGGAGGTGAGCTTATAGGCGTTAGGGACGAGAGGGGCTTTAGACCACTATGTTTAGGATGGCATGAGGAGACATCATCTTACGTGTTAGCTTCAGAGAGCTGCGCCCTAGAAGCCATTGGTGCGAATCTGATAAGAGATGTCGAGCCGGGCGAGGTAATAACCATAAGTAAAAATGGGATTAAATCCGAGTATTTCGCGCGGCAGGAGAGACATGCCCACTGCCCATTCGAATACACTTACTTCGCCCATCCAAGCTCGAAGATAGAGGGGATCACCGTTTACAATGCCCGAAAGAATATTGGCCGGATTCTTGCGGAAAAATATCCTATTGAGGGTGATATTGTTGTGCCGGTTCCGGACTCAGCTAGGCCGGCTGCGCTAGGCTACTCTGAGAGGACAGGTATACCATTCGAGGAGGGACTGCTAAAGGATCGGTATAAGCGTAAGGGCAGTTGGAGAAGCTTTATTGAGCCTGAGAAAAGGGAGACGGTGGTCTCAAATATAATTGCTATAAAGGAGGCTGTTGATGGGAAAAGGGTTATACTTATAGATGATAGCATAGTTAGGGGGACGAGCTCGAAGATAATAGTTGGGGACAAGCTTAAGAATGCTAAGAGCGTCTCTCTACTACTAACCTTTCCACCAATAATATATCCGTGCTATATGGGAATAGACTTCCCAAGCCAAGAGGAGCTTCTGGCATATAGGATATGTGGCGTGTCGGCGAGCATAGAGGAGATCAATAGGAGGGTTGCTGAATACATAGGCGCATCATTCGTAGGCTATAATGATGTGGATGGATTAAGTAGGGGTGTAGGCTTACCAAAGGATCAGATGTGCCTAGCATGCACACTCGGCGACTACAGCTGCCTAAAATATAAGCCTAGATTCAGAAAGAGGGAGGAAATGAAGAGCTAAATCTATTTTATCTCAGATTTTGGTATATGATTTTGGGTTTATGGTGGCTAAGTTATGAGAGTCTATAATTCGGTTCTTGAGACGATCGGCGGCACACCCCTAATCCGCCTAAACAAGATAACTGAAGGTCTGAAGTGCACTGTTCTAGCTAAGGTTGAATCCCGAAATCCAGGTGGAAGCGTTAAGGATAGGATATGCCTAAGCATGATTGAGGAGGCTGAGCGTCTAGGCCTAATCAACAGGGACACGGTGATCATAGAGCCCACAAGCGGGAATACTGGAATAGGCTTAGCGATGGTTGCTGCTGTTAAGGGCTATAGGCTAATCATAGTTATGCCAGAGACAATGAGTGTTGAGAGGCGCAAGATATTGAGGGCCTACGGAGCCGAGGTTATTCTAACGCCGGCTGAGAAGGGCATGAGGGGCGCCGTTGAGAAGGCTAAAGAAATAGCATCAAAAATTCCAAACTCATTCATTCCAAACCAATTCAGTAATCCGGCTAATCCAAAGATACATAGGGAGACAACGGGGCCAGAAATATGGCGTGACACTGATGGTAAGGTTGATATATTTGTTGCTGGCGTTGGAACTGGCGGAACAATAACTGGCGTAGCCGAATACATAAAGCCCTTAAAGCCGGGGTTTAAGGCTATAGCCGTAGAACCATATAACTCTCCAGTCTTAAGCGGCGGCAAACCCGGAGCGCACAATATTCAGGGGATAGGCGCGGGGTTTATACCGGATGTTCTTAGGCTCGACTTGATTGATGAGATTATTAGGGTTAGGGATGAGGATGCCATTGAAACTGCCCGCCTACTCGCTAGGAAAGAGGGGCTACTCGTTGGAATATCCTCTGGCGCAGCGGTTTACGCAGCCCTAGAGGTTGCTAGGAGACCGGAAAATGAGGGTAAGCTCATAGTTACGCTTCTTCCAGATGGTGGGGAGCGCTACCTGAGCACACCGCTCTTTAGCGATGAACCGATAGGTTTTTCCATATCTTCTCTATAAAAGATTAGAAAAATTGCTTGATGGCGGTGGATTATGGAAGGCGTTGAGGTGAGGAGGGGTAGGGATTTCCTCGAGAAGGTCGATAAGACGACGCGCATATGGGTTTCTAGGCAGATGCTTGAGATGCTGATGGAGGGCGAAAAGTATTGTGAGGATAATTGGCTTGAGGAGGGGCTGCCGAAGCTCGTTGATAGAATAGTTGAGAGCTATGAGGAGTATGGTGGAATAAACCGGTCTGAGGGCGAGGACTTACCATCAAAGCAAGCGGTTATAGAAATATTAGAGGATTTATTATCCATAATCTTTCCGGGATACTTTGGAAACATGAAAGTCAACAGGTCTAATGTGAGGTATTTTGTCGGAAGCCTCCTAAGCTCAATATACTCTAGGCTTGTGTGCGAGGTCGAGAAGAGCCTAAAATATATATCCAGAAACTTTGGGGTTGCATCGGAAGAAGCATGCCGTAGAAGAGCGCGAATGATCGTGAAGGAGGTTCTTGAGAAGATTCCGGATATAAGGGCTATGCTAAGTGGGGATGTGCAAGCAGCCTACGATGGTGACCCAGCGGCAAAGAGCACCGATGAAGTTATATTGAGCTACCCATGCGTTTTAGCCATAGCGACATATAGAATCGCACATGAACTTTACATTAGAGGTGTGCCACTCATACCGAGAATAATGACCGAATATGCCCACTCAAAAACCGGCATAGATATTCATCCCGGAGCGAAGATTGGGAGAAACTTCTTCATAGACCATGGGACAGGCGTCGTTGTCGGCGAGACAACGGAGATAGGCGATAACGTCAAAATATATCAGGGAGTAACGCTTGGGGCACTAAGTTTTCCGAGGGATGAGAGGGGCAAGATAGTTAAGGGCTTGAAGAGACATCCGACCGTCGGAGACAATGTTGTGATATATTCTGGTGCAACAATTCTAGGTGGAGAAACGGTCATAGGAAACGACGCAGTAATAGGTGGAAATGCTTGGATAACATCCTCAATCCCCGCTGGAACAAAGGTTATAGTTGCACCACCAAAACTATATTACAAGAACAGCGCCGGAAACGAGAATATAGACTCAAACCAGCAGTGAGAAGCATCAGCGGACTAGGAGAAGTGAGAGAAGAGAGGGAGAGGCTATTCCGGAAGATAGGGAGGTATCTAGCATCTTAATCGTAGCGCCAACTATCTGAATACCACATGAACATTAATTTTGAGAATATGTCTCAACCCGATTAGAGAAGCTAGACTCAAAAAGACAGAAATTCTTCCTCCAATCGAGATTTCAGCCCAGAAAAATCCTTTTTCACAATAATATGTTTGAGCTAAACTGAACAAAACCTTATTATTTTACTTTGTGCTCTATAGGCTTAGCTTAATATAAGAGGATAAGCGGGATGCTGGAGGCGGTCTTCGAAAACCTAGGATTAATCGGTAACGCCATAATACTCCTAGTTGGAATGCTAATCCTAGATAAATCAAGCGACCTAGCAATAGATAACTCGGTTAAGGTCGCTGAGATAACAGGGCTTGGAAAGACAACAATAGGCTTCCTACTAATTGCCCTATCCACATCACTGCCAGAACTTTCAGTATCGGTATTCTCTACTATGAACCCAGAATCTATCGGTATCGCGCTAGGAAACGTTCTAGGATCAAATATCGCGAATATCTGCCTAATCTTGGGATTATGCTTTTTAATATTATCCCTGAAAAATCATAGGGAAACATATCATTTTAGTAGTGTAACAACCGATGAGGTGAGAGAACTATATTTTGGGCTTTTCATAGCATCACTGATTCCCTTAGTCCTAATTTATATTGGTTATACAAGCAATATTGTAGGAGCAATATTGATAACGATTTTCATATTGTATAACATTCAAATTATTAGGTCTAAAAGAAGCAGGGAGGAAGCAAGCGGCTCAAGCCAAAAAGATAAGATCGCAAAATATGTCTTAATGGCACTTGTAGGAGTTGCTGGAGTTGTTGGCAGCGCATACTTTATAGTTGAATCAGCCTCCTATATTGCAGAGGAAGTAGGCGTTCCAAGGGTTATTATTGGCGCAACAATAGTAGCCTTTGGCACAAGTTTGCCTGAACTTGTAACCAGCATTGACGCGACAAGAAAGGGACATATTGAATTGGCATTAGGCAATATTGTCGGTAGCGGCTTCGTGAATATAACATTGATTTTGGGCGTAGCATTAATAGGCGGACCATTCCGAGTTGATATGGCCGCATACTCAAACCTAGTTATGTTCTCAATAATGGCTAATCTCCTACTATGGTATTTCCTCTCGGGCGAGAAAATAGGTTGGAGAGAAAGTCTAATTTTACTCTTCATGTATGCTCTATTTATAATTGTAAGCTTCGGCTCACGTCAGTCTTAAATTTTTAGGGG
>JAGTQA010000029.1 GCA_018396975.1 Candidatus Bathyarchaeota archaeon
GGGTTGTGCTCGTGGGTGTTGGGGCAATAGGCCGCGAGATAGCTAGATTACTGCTTAAAAAGAGGGGTGTGAAGATTGTTGGCGCGGTTGATTCGGCGCCGAATAAGATTGGAATGGATTTAGGCGAGGCTATCGGCCTTAAGGAGAAGCTGGGCGTAACGATTTGCGGGAGCATCAGCGAACTTAATGTTAGGGGTGATGTTGCCATACATGCGACAACATCGTTTCTTGAGAAAGCCTATCCTCAGATTATCGAGCTTATTGAGATGGGATTTAATGTGATATCCACATGCGAGGAGCTCTCCTACCCCTATATCGTGAGCGAGGAGCTCTCCAGAAGAATCGATGAGATAGCTAAGAAGCATAATGTTGTGGTTCTCGGGACGGGTATAAACCCCGGCTTCCTCATGGACACGCTCGTAATAATGTTAACGGCCGTATGCCAAGATGTCAGGCGCATAATAGTTGAGAGGATTATAGACGCCGCTAAGCGTAGGCTGCCATTCCAGATCAAGATTGGCGCGGGGCTAAGTATCGAGGAGTTTAGGGGGAAGATTTCTAGGGGTGAGATAACCGGTCACGTTGGGCTTAAGCAGAGCATATCTATGGTTGCCGATGCACTCGGCCTAAGACTTGACGGGATTATTGAGGAGCCAATAGAGCCAATTATAGCTGAGGGAGAGGTGAGGAGCGCATATATAACTGTTAAGCCTGGATTCGTAGCTGGATTAAGCCAAAGAGCCCATGGCATAATCGATGGGAAACCATTCATTACGCTGGTCTTTAAGGCTTATATCGGCGCCCAAAAGGAGTATGACTCGATAACAATTGATGGGGATCCCCCAATCCATGAAAGGATAGAGCCATGCGTCCACGGTGATGCCGGAACAGCTGCCATAATCGTAAACGCCATACCTAAAGTCCTCAAATCCCCACCCGGACTAAAAACCATGAAGGACATGCCAATCCCATCAGCAACCCTAGGAGAAATAAAACGATGAGGAACCGGCTTCCTCAGCTTAAATAATCGTCTAAAGATTAGTAATGTCTCCAGTTACTTTCATTTCCCTGATAGTTTCACCTCTCCGATCTTCACTATTGGGAAGAAGTGCCCCTTCCCGAATAATCGGCCCTCCTTAGATATTAACTCTATGTTTTTGAATAGGTTTAGTATGTGTCCTCCGGCCATTAGGTTCTTGACCGGATGCTTCTTTTCACCACCCTCTATTAGGAAGCCTTCATCTATGGTTGTTGAGAACTCTCCTGAGACCATGTTCGGTGTGAAGGATGCGTTAAGGACTAATATCCCCCTTCTGGTCTCAGCTAGGATCTCGTCGAGCGTGCTGTCTCCGGGCTTAACCCTAATATTGCTTGGTCCAGCACCCACATATCCACCATAGCCGCCCCTAATAGCATGCCCCGTTGACTCAACATTCATTATTCCAGCCGAGTAGGAGTTATGTAGGAATGTTAGTACACGGCCCCTCTCAACAACCTTTAATGGTCTCTTCGGAACACCTTCACCATCATATGTGCTGCTTGCAATGGCCCCGGGAATAGTTCCATCATCCATGACATCGATGGTTTCGGGACCTATATGCTTGCCTAGAAGCCCAGATGCGAAAGTCCTTCCTTTAGCCGCCGGCTCACCGGATAGGGCTGAGAGTAGGCTTGAGAAGAGTGAACCTGAGGCTTCCGGCATTAGGATTAATGGTAGGGAGCCGCTCTCAACCTTTCGGGAACCGAACTGCTCTATGGCTTTCTCAGCAGCCCTCTTACCAATCCAGCATGGATTTATATTGGAGAGGGATATGCCATAATCAAATTCGTAGGAGCTCCCAACATCATCACCCTCCCTATAAACTGGCTGAAGATAGGCTGAGACGGCTGTCTTCTCTGCCTCAACTGAGACCCCGGTTGAGACTGTAAGGTAGGCTCTACTGTAGCTCGCGCTGAAACCTCCAAAATACATGGCGCCCACCCGAACCTCCTCAGCCGCGCTAATCATCTCCTTTGGGATCCGAGTTGCCTCCTCAAGAGTTAAGCTGATCACTTCGCTGTCACATAGTCCCGGAACCTCAGGGGCCTTTGATGGGCCGGGTAAACCCTTAAAGTATGGGTCTGGCTGAGCAACCCTAGCGAAGCCAACCGCCCGCTTAACTGTTGCCTCTATATCCCTATCCTCTAGGCTCTGTGAGTAGGCCACGCCTAAGCCTTTATTCCTAAAGACCCTCACGCCTATTCCGAGGTCGACCCTCGACGAGGCCTCCTTAATGCCCCTCCCAAGAATATTTATGCTTATGGATCTAGAGTATGATGCGACGACATCATAGAAGTCTATGTCCATTTGAGAGAGTAGGCGGGCTGCCTTCTCAACCGGTGCGGCTAGGTCAATCTCCTCCACACCCATTCCTATTTCCTCCCTCCGACAACTATGCCGTCTATTCTAAAGTGTGGTGCCCCGGCATCAACATACATGGACTGCCCAGACTTACCGCACATACCCGGCATCTCGATCCTAAGGTCCCTGCCAACGGCGCTTATGTTCTTTAGCGCCTCAAGTGTTAGGCCGCTTATGGCGACATCCCTCAGGTGCTCGGTTAGCTCGCCCCCCTCTATGAGCCATGCCTCCTCAACCTTGCATGTAAACTGGCCCTTCTGAGACTCGACATAGCCATACTGTGATCCAGAGAGGTAAATGCCGTAATCTATATCCTCTAGGATCTCCTCAAGGGTCATGTCTCCAGCCGCGAGATAGGTGTTCGACATGCGCACGATGGGTGGATAATGGTGCGATTGGGCCCTAGCGCTCCCCTCCGGCTCAGCACCAAGTTTAGCTGCGGACTCTAGGGAGTGGAGGAAGCCGACCAAAACCCCGTTCCTTATAATCGTGTGGGGTTTAGCCCTAGTCCCCTCATGATCATATGTGAAGTGCCCATAATTAATCCTTGTCGGATCATCAATTATCGTAACTAGGTCGCTCGCTATTTTTTGGCCCACCTTACCCGCTATTATCGATTGTCCGCTGAAAACCAGATCGCCCTCACTGTTATGTCCAATAGCCTCGTGAACGAAGAGGCCGCCAACCCTAGGGTCAACAACAACACTATATGTGCCCCTAGGTGGTGGATTGGCATGTAATAGGCTAACCGCCCTCTTAGCCGCCTTTAAAGAGAAATCCTCGGCGCTTATATTCTCAACAAGTTCGTATCCGGCCACATTCCCAATAGACTCATAGCCCTCCTGCATGTTATCCCCCTCCCTAGCTATAACCCGACAGTATAATCGCATTCTAGGAGTTACCTCCTCAACGAGGGTTCCAAGAGAATTGCATACTACAACCCTAGTCACGGCATCTCCGTAAACCAAGAAGGTATCCTTAACCCTATCACTAAATGTTCTAGCAGCCCTCTCGATCTCAAGGATCCTCTTAACTTTCTCCTCAGGGCTTACATCTTCTGGGCTAATCTTAACATCGTGTATAACTGTATCAATGGAAGGCTTAACCTCAGCTATCTTCGCCTCCTCACCAGCATAGGCAACTATAGACCTCGCTCCGCTAACCGCGTCCCTTAGGGCTCTTAAAACGCTCTCCCATGTGGGTATATTTGTTGATGAGAAGCCCCAGCGCCCATCAACTATAACCCTCACACCCACACCCCTCAGTATGCCGGAAGATAGAGCCCTCGCAACACCATTCTCAACGCTTATACTGTTACTCCTCTCCTCAAAGTATCTAACTTCGCAGAAGCTGGCGCCTTCCCTGAGCCCCATCTCAACAATCTTCTCTAGGAGATCCCTCACCAGACCACCACGCACATCAATATTGCAGGCTAGAACTTCACAATTACCTTCTTACCCTTATACTGCACGACTTGATCCGGCTTTGCCTCCTCAACTCCGACGCCGTGGCCTTCCCTAACCAAAACTATATGGAATGTTCTCTCCTTAAGCATTCCCGGATACTTGCCAACTCTCTTGTCTATTGTCAGAGTCCTCTCGCCCTCATTCCACCCCAGCCGGATTAGGCTATACACACCCCTCTCATAATCGTAGGTTTCCCCATCATCCTCGTAAATGGTGAATGAAGCGTCGGCGCCCGGATATATTCTAACCTCGATAGGGTCAAATGGCTTCTCCCCAACATATTGGAGATGCGGGCCCATTGGAATAATCGAGCCTGCCCTAACATGGATTGGCAGGATATCTAGTGGGGTTGGTGCATCAATAGATTGGCCCCCATCAACCCTATTACCAGTCCAGAAATCATACCAGCCGCCCGGCACCTTAGGTAGATAGATGCTCCTGCTCCGGATTTTTGGAAGCGTCACCGGGCTAATCATCAGCATTGGGCCAAACATATATTGATCCTCTATATTTGCAACCTTCGGATCATCTCTAAAGTCCATTATTAGCGGCCGCATCATCGTGTAACCTTCACTCGTAACCTTCCAAGCGACAGAATATATGTATGGTAGGAGCCTATACCTCAATCTAATATATTTTACGAGTATCTTCTCGGCTTCAGGTCCAAACATCCAGGGCTCCTTAGCATATGTTGTTCCATGAACCCTAAATATTGGGCAGAATGCACCCCACTGGAACCATCTTATAAATACCTCCCTATAGGATTCTGTCTCCGGGTTTCCGCTGAAGAAGCCCCCTATATCAGTTGTCCAGTAGGGCACGCCTGATATAGAGAAGTTTAGTCCAGCCGGAATCTGCTCCCTCAGAATCCCCCAATCGTGGCATATATCACCCGACCAGGTTATCGCCGAGTAGCGCTGCTGGCCAGCGAAGGATGATCGGGTCAATATCACTACACGCCTATCTGACGTACCACGTTGCCCCTCATAAACGGCTCTTGTCGTCATAAGTGAGTAGGCATTTACATATCTGGCTCCGGAGCCCATAGACGTCTTAGTTGAGTGGAATGGCGTGTAGAATGATGACCAGCCTGCGCCAGTTTCTGGCTCTGTTGCATCAAGCCACCAGCCGTCAATCCCTATGTCAAAGAAGGCTTTCTTAATATACTCCCAATAGAGTTTTCTCGCGCCCTCATTAAATGGGTCATAGCATCTTGTGCCCGGGCATATGTAGCCCCTACTGAGCATGTCCTTATAGACTTCGGTTTCTGTTCCAAAGACCGGCCACACGGAGATTAGTATGCGCATGTTTAGTGCATGTAGGTCTTTAACCATCTTAGGCGGGTCTGGGAAGCTCTCCTCGTCGAATTTGAAGGCGTTCCAACCATACTTCCCCCAATACATCCAGTCCTGAACAATGACATCTATTGGTATCCCCTTCTCCCTAAACTTCTTTGCTGTCTCAACGATCTCCTCCTGAGTCTTATATCTCTCCTTCGACTGCCAGTATCCATAGGCCCATAATGGCAGTAGCGGGGCCTCACCCGTCAGCATCCTATAGGATGATATAACCCTATCAATATCGGGGCCGTAAATTAGGTAGTAGTCTATTGAGTCGGCTATCTCAAACCAGCATCTGAGCCTATCACCGCCCTCCCCCTCTAGAAACTCAATCCTGCACATTGAATAGTTGTCCCAGAGTATTCCATAGCCCTTGCTAGACACAAGGAATGGTATGGCAACATCCCAATTCCTCTGTACAAGCGTAATCGTGCGCCCCCTATAATTAAATATGCCCGGATGCTGCCCTAAACCATAGAAGGATTCATCCCTAGACACTGAGAGAGTTAGCTCCGCGCAGTAAGACTTTTCACCCATCACCTCCACAGGGCTCATCCTCTTAGCGTGCTCTCCAACAATTAAGTTCCCTTTAGGATCCTTGAATTCTAATAGGCCGGATTTTGAGTCGATGGAGACTACAACAGCCCCCGCACTAACAATAAATTTTCCCTCTTCCTCCGCAACGCTCCATTTTACGCGTCCCAGATCCCTCTTAACAACCACTAGGCTTGAGTCCTCGGATGGGATCTTTCCAGGCGAGTAGGTTACACGAACAACATTTTCTCCACATATTTGTAGTCTCAGCTGCCCAATCCCGGCGAGGTCGAAGAGAATCCAATTCTTACCTTTCGCATATGGCTTAATCATATTGGCATCAACCCCGAAACAAACCTAATTTATTTCAGCATATGCTTATAAACTTGAGTGGTGAAGGCTAGATTGGAGGGGGAGTAATCTTTTTCTTATCCGGCCGCGCCCTAGACCACTTAATGAACTCTTGGGTTGGGGGCTCATCCTCATAGAGCCTTCTCCTCATAGCCTCTAGGAGGAGGTTCTCCCTCCCTAGGAATTCCGCCGCCGTTAGAACCCTATGGTCCGCATCTATCGCAGCCTTAATAACTGGTATCATGAAGCTTATCCAGTTCTCATCCCGAAGCACATGGTGATCTAGGATAACTGCTGGAATCCGCCTAACAATCGTCTCCAGATTCTTCACAGCCACGTTTACACTGGCCCCGTTAACCCTAAATTCTGCCAAGTATGTTGGTGGGCCGCCTATGATGGCCAACTGAGGCTTCTCGCCGATGATTATGTTTAGGGTCTCCTGAGATATTGGGCCTTGAACGTCTGGTGCAAAGAGAACACACTCATCATGATGCCTTATCACCGCCATTATGACCCATCCTAGATCCGAGCCCTCCGGACCATGGAAGACCGGTTTAGAAAAGAATATTACTGTATCGCCGAATGTGAAGGATCTTCCATCAGCGATTTCGAGCCTAGAAGCATGTTTACCGCTGGTTCTAGTGAAGAGCCAGCCCCGGCGCCTCTGGCTGAAGTTCACATACTCCTTATAGCTCTTGATGAGAACAATCTTTCCACCATAAATTTTCTCTGCCATCTCAGGCGAGCACCAATTGTAGGCCCAGTCAATATATGAGGGGGTGTGGTGATCGAAGTGATAATGGCTGACAGTTATGACCTCGGCTTTCTCAGCAAACTCAATTATTGCTTTACGGCGATCCCTGAGGGCCTCATATTCCCTAGGGTGTGGTGGGAGACCAAATCTATTCGGGCCTAAGGAGACTCCGGCATCCAATAATATTCTGACACTTGGGGTTCTAATATAGGTGCACATTGACCTAACACCTAGGCTCTCGAAGGCAACTGGAATAACCTCTATCTCACTGAGGCCGAACATTTAGACACCATCGCCACCCTTATAATTCGCCCCAATCCAATCCCGGATAATCGTCCCCCTCTAGGAGAACCTCATAGCTTACCTCAACGTCTGGAAACCTACTCTTAACATGTTCAATTATCTCTAGAACCATACTCCTCCTACATTTTATGAGTATAATTGCGTCGTGCGCCTCCCTTCCCACCATATATTTCCCCGAGAATAGCAACTAATATTCTTTAGCAGAAAAATAAATTAAATGTTCACGTCGACCAAAGGAGCTGCCTTTAAATTTCCACAATCAATTTATTTATGGTCGTTAGGTCATAAATATCTTTCGAGGCTTAATAAAAATGGATGGACTTAGCAAGGCTAAAATGGATATACTAGAGTTCTTATGGAGGGTGAATAGGCCAGCCAACTTGCGGGAGATAGCCGGTGGGATCGGATTAAAGACTAGGTGCGTAAATATGCACCTCATAAACTTGAGGAGGAGTGGATACGTGGCGACTATAAGCGATGGATCTTATATGCTGACAGACCTTGGAAGAGAGGCTTTAGGGCTACCGAAGATCGATAGGATGATGGCCGAGAAGATCTTGAGCGGGACTTCGGGGGAGATGGCATTCCACTTCTACATTGACATAGATAAGCCCCTAATGATATCATCCAGCAGCCTAATGGACTTCTGTGAGAAAATAAGATATGTAGAGTTGAGGTCGATAGAGTTCCATTTATCTCGAGGGGACTTTGAGGCGTGGATCAGCGCCCTAGGCGATATTGATCTTGCAAGGAGACTCAAGATTATTAGAGAGTCTAATCTTATGGGCGAGGAGCTTAGGGAGGAAATTTATAGGGCTGTAAAATCGAGGTGCGATGATCTTGCGAGGATAGTGTCTGGCTTAAGCACTTAAATATGGCACCTAAAAGATGATATGAGGCTCTGCAGTATTCTCTTATCTTCCTCCTCATTCAACATCCGCTTAAGGAAGAATGGCCTACTAACATATGAAGTGTAGGTTACCGAATATATTCGGTTAGATTTTGAACAATACCATGTCAGGTTCTCGCATAGCATCGTCCTCCTATTCACTAGGCCTAACTTTCTAACGCCACGCTTATGGAGCACATTATGCCGCATGACCCTCTCCATCTCGCTTGTCTGGAAAGATATGTGCTTATAGCGCTTCTTCAGGTCCTTCCAGTATTTGCTCTGGAACCACTCATCAATCTTCTTATATGTGTCCTCGTATATTATATTCGCCATAGAAAAGAACTCTATTGTCAGACTTCTCCCCATCTCAGCCAGCATAGATGGCTTACGCTCCTCAAAGGTTAGATACGTCCTTCCAACGACTATCTTCCTATCTGAAAGTAAGAGTGAAGATGGTATGTTAAATCGTAAATTCAGCGCCGACCATGTAACGAAATCTCCATCCTGATGGCATCTGAGAGACTCAAGCATATGTCTAACCACCTCTTGACCAGTATCCTTTGGCAGAAGCGATATGAAGTGAACGATTATTATACGTTTACTTTTCTCGCAGTTCCATATATAAACGGGCTCCCAAAATTCCGCTCCAGTCTTGAGGATCATTGAGTAAGCGCCGTGTGATGATACAAATATGTTCTCCCCACTCTCAACCTTTAAGTCAACTTTCTTTTTAAGCTTCTTCTCAAGGTTTTCCCTAACGTTCTTGATAAATAAATCTGCCACCTTAGCTAGGGGCATGGCTTTTTTATCGAGTGGGTCCCACTTAACCTCCGCCACAAGCCCCTCCATCTCAAGCCTAATATATCCGGAGCTTATGTTTCCACCCTCACTTGTCAGCCTCATACCCTCTGGTATCTCAAGCAGAAAGCCGTTCCAACCGAACTCTTTGAACTTCAACTGCTCAAACCACCGCTAATTCACGATACCTTAAAGATTACTAATTTTATTGCCCTAATAAAAATCTTTAATATCCTTGTTTACTATGACTAAATTCATTTTTATTCGCCTCCAGCTATTATGATAGGTGGATGCTTGAGGGGGAACATTTGAGCCTAGATTTTCCCATAGAGATCATCTATGAGGGTATGGTTAGGGTCGCCGTTCCGAAACTTGAGGCTTTCAAAAGAGGGGTTTGGGATTATGCTCCCTCTAGGGCCCCAGTCTTCTATAACCCCCTAATGAGGGTATGTCGGGATATCGCTGTTCTAGCCCTCCAATCATATCAGATGATTGTTGGTAGGAGATTAGTCGTCTCAGAACCACTTGCCGGCTGCGGCGTTAGGGGGATACGCTTCGCCACAGAGGTTGAGGGCGTAGAAACTGTTTATATTAATGATATAAGTGAGAGGGCATATAGAATTTCCCAATATAATATCGAGTTGAATAGTCTCGCCGAACGGGTCTTCGCATCTAATGAAGATGCAAACTTCTTCCTTTCTAGGCATGCCGCGCCAAACAAAAGATTCGACTTTATAGATGTAGATCCATTCGGCTCTCCAGTCCCATATATGGATTCAGCTATTAGGGCATTGAGGGATGGTGGGCTCCTAGCGTTAACGGCCACCGACATGGCCCCCCTATGTGGGGTCTATCCCAAGGTTGCCCTCAGAAAGTATGGGGGCTTATCCCTGAGAACCGAATACTGCCATGAGATCGCTGTGAGGCTCCTAGCTGGATGCCTAGCCACATCCGCGGCCAAGCACAATATTGGCGTGAAGGTAGTCTTCAGCCATAGCACAGACCACTACATCCGCCTATATGCAACGATAAGCCATGGCGCCAAGAGGGCTGATGAGACCCTAGAAAATATGGGCTATATACTCCACTGCTTTAAATGTCTCCATAGAGAGGTCGGCAAAGGCATATTGATGCAGAGACTTGCATGCCCAGAGTGCGGCTCAACACTAAGAGCCGCCGGCCCACTCTGGCTTGGGGAAATAGCTGATGGAGAATTCTGCACATTAATGGAAGAGTCCCTTAAAAGTCTTAAGCATATAGGCGGTGAGGCTGCTAGAGTGGTGTCGCTGGTTAAGGGAGAAGCGGGCGCCCCGGCCACATACTATGTCATCGACAAGGTATGTGAGAGGATAGGGGCGCCAACACCACCACTAAAAGATGTCATCGAGAGTATAGTTGGCATGGGTTTTAGGGCTGTCCGCACCCACTTTCATGGGAAGGGAATAAAATCTGATGCACCAGCATCGATCGTTATTAAAGCAGTTAAGAATGCTGCTGGGCTCCAATAACCTCGGTGATCTCTAGGCTTACGTCAACGGACTTAACTGAATGCGTCAGCTCGCCAACCGAGATTATATCTGGCTTAAGCTTACCATAGCAGATAATATTCTCCTCGGTTATTCCGCCCGATATCTCTACGAGAACCTTGTTACGGAGGCCCATCTTCTCAAGAGCCTCCATAACTCTAGAGGCTTCCTCAACGGTCATATTGTCAAGCATTATTATATCGGCCCCTAATTTAGCGGCTTCAATAGCCTCCTCAACGGTTCTCGCCTCAACCTCCACCTTCTTAAAGAAGCTTGCTGAGGAGCGGGCTCTTCTAAGCGCCTCTTCTAGGCCTCCAGCGATGACTATGTGATTGTCCTTGATCAGTATTTGGTCGTCGAGGCCAAATCTATGAGGATCCCCACCCCCGATCATAACTGCCCTCTTATCAAAATATCGCAGTCCAGGAGCAGTCTTTCTGGTTGCCGCCACTCGGACGTTCAACCCAGCATCCCTAAGCTTCCTTATTAGCCTTCTTGTTGCTGTCGCTATTCCACACATGCGCGAGAGAATATTTAGTGCTGTTCTCTCAACTGCTAGAATTGCCCTTCCATCACCCTCAATCTCAGCGATGACGGTGTTTGGTGGAACCTCGTCGCCCTCATTAACGAGACACGAGGATCTTGCGCCAACCATGTCGAAGATGGTCTTTAGCTCACGCAGCCCGGCCACAACCATATGCTCCTTCGCAACTATCTTTGCTCTTACTTTAACCCCGGCTGGAACAATAAGCTCAGTGGTTACATCGCCTAAGCCTACATCCTCCTCTAAGAAGATCTTAATCTTCTCCCTTAACAGCATCTCTGGAAGGCTCAATCCATCATCCCCTAAATAGGATAATGGAAAATGTTAGTTAAGCTCCTCTTAAAGTTTAAGGATTGGATTAATCCAAGCATATTTCCCCTCGCGGTCAAGCAGCTCAACCCTTATATAAGGATAATTGAATTCCCTCTCAACCCTAAAGACCGTTGCACCCTCACCGCTGAACTCTACCATAATCTCTCCACCCCTCACTAACTCCACATAAACCTTCTGTTTTTCACCATCACTTATGTAGTCAAGATCCGCTATAATATTCTCGCACATCTCCCTTCCCCGCGGCCTCCTCCACTCCTCGAGTAACTTAAATATTGTCGTGAGGGATATGGAGAGCCCCCTTCCATTAGCCGTTATAATATTCAGTCTATCTATAGGCGTGGACTCCACATGTAGGAGGTTCGGCGTCCATCTGAAACTGAATACTTTAGGGGACATACTCGAATAGAACCTCCCATCTCTAATGGATTTTAGCACCCCCTCCGGGCTTTCATCATATGCATTGATCCATATCCATCCGCCATCCGCATCTATGGGCAGCCTAAAATATCTGTGTGAGTCATCAACTGCCATGCCCCAAACCCTTCTATTTGACGATAGAAGACTATCCCAGTGTGCCAGTCCATATCCCTTAGCAACCTCAACATCACAGCCAAAATTGTAGATTTCTATGCCAATGTAGCCCTCAAGCTGGGCTAGATCCTCATAGACTAGGTTTGACCAGTATGGATGCGCTATAAATGCGATCCCGCCAGAATCATTAACGTAGTCTATGAGGAGCTGCGCGTCATTTATCTTCAGAATCGCATCATCATTAACCCCGAGCACTACAATATGATATGGTTCATTTAGCCTACCCTTACCCCTAGATACCTCAACCCCGAACTGATATACTCCCCTAAAATATTTCACACAGGAGATTTTTTCGTGATCTGTTATCGAGAGGAAATTGTAACCCCTCTCCCCATAGAACCTCGCAACCTCGTCTGGACTGAGAAGCCCATCCGACATAGTGCTATGGCAGTGTATTGAGCCCTTAAGCCACAACCCTTCCCGCATCGTGAAATCCATTATTTACATATCCCCGCCGCACTGGTGGGTTATGAGAGATGATATAAAAAGGAAAAGGTTTATAACTTATTTCTCTTATTTGATGAGAGACTAGAAGAGGATAGCTGGTATTTAGGGAGATCGGAGATCGGTGGGCCATAGAAAGATTAACGCTCCTAAGAGGGGTTCATTAGCTTATTTGCCTAGAGGTAGGGCTTCACGCCCAATTGGAAGAATACGATATTGGCCTGAGGTTAGGGGAAGCCCTAGGCTTCTAGGCTTCGCCGGCTATAAGGCTGGCATGACATATGCGATAGTCGTTGATGATGAACCCGGATCAATAAACTTCGGTAAGGAGGTTGTTCAACCAGTCACAGTTATTGATGCACCCCCACTATATATAGCCGCTATCCGCGCATATACGAGAGACGAATATGGGCTTAAGACGTTAACTGAGGTGTGGGCTAGCCAACTACCAAAGGATTTTGAGAGGATATTAACGCTCGCAGAGAATGCTGGCTCAGAGAAGACCGATGAGGGCCTAAGGAAGATTGAGGCTTCACTGGATAAGATTATTGAGTTTAGGGTTTTAGCAGCTACCCAACCTAGGCTGGCAAGCGTCCCAAAGAAGAAGCCCGATCTAATGGAGATTAAGATTGGAGGCGGAACGATAGAGGAGCAGTTTGAGTATGCCAAAAAAATTCTGGGTAAGACAGTGTCGGCTAATGATGTCTTTAAGGAAGGCCAGTTCGTCGACGTGATTGCAATAACGAAGGGCAAGGGATTTCAAGGTCCGGTTAAGAGGTGGGGTGTAAGGATACTCCAGCATAAGAGCAGGAAGACGAAGCGTGGTGTTGGAACGTTAGGTGCGTGGGGGCTTAAGAGGGTTATATATACTGTTCCCAGAGCCGGGCAGATGGGCTACCATCAGAGAACAGAATACAATAAGCGCATAATAAAGATTGGAAGCGATGGAAAGGAAATTACACCAAAGGGCGGATTCCTACATTACGGTATAATTAAGGGCACATACATAGTCTTAAGCGGAAGCATACCAGGACCAGCTAAGAGGCTAATAAGACTTAGGTATCCGGCTAGACCGCCAAAGAAGATTCCAGAGACCCCGCCACAAATCACATTTATATCTCTCGAGTCCCAGCAAGGTGTCTGAGGGGCTGAGGAGAGATGGTAAAGCTATATGCTAAAGTCTTCAATCTTGAGGGGAAGCAAGTTGGGAGAATACGCCTACCGGAGGTTTTTAGGACCCCACTTAGGCCGGACGTTATAAAGAGGGCTGTTATAGCAATACAGTCCCACAGACTACAGCCTAAAGGCAGAGACCCCTACGCTGGAAAAAGAACGACTGCGGAGTCATGGGGTGTTGGGCATGGACTCTCAAGGGTTCCAAGATTGAGGGATAGTAGTAGAGCAGCCTTCGCGCCAGGAACCGTTGGTGGGCGGCTAGCCCATCCGCCAACAGTGGAGAAAAAGATTTACAAGAAGATACCTAAGAAGGAGAAGAGGTTAGCCCTATTCTCAGCTATAGCCGCAACAGCCTCTAAGAATATTGTTGAGGGGAGGGGACATATAATTGAGAGAGTCCCCGATATCCCGCTTATCGTAACCGATGATCTGGAAAGTGTGAAGAGGGCCAAGGACCTAAAGAATGTATTAGTGAACCTTGGGGTCTGGCCGGACATCGAAAGAGTTAAGGAGAGCATTAAAGTTAGGAGCGGAAAGGGGAAGATGCGTGGTAGAAGAATTAAGATGGCTGTTGGACCATTAATAGTTGTCTCAAAAAATGATGGTATATTCGAGGCTGCAAGAAACTTCCCAGGCGTAGATGTGGTGAACGTCAGGGACCTGAACCCAGAGCTACTAGCTCCTGGAGCCCATCCAGGCAGACTAACCCTCTGGACCAGCTCAAGTATTGAGGAGCTTAGAAAAATGAGTCTATCCGTGGGGGCCGATTAATATGGATCCGCATGAGGTTATTTTATATCCGCTTATAACTGAGGTTACAAGCCGGATGATTGAGAGAGAGAATAAGATAACCTTCATAGTTAATCTTAAGGCTACCAAAAATGATATTAAGAGGGCGGTTGAGGAGCTATATCAGGTTAAGGTTGAGAACGTGAATGTTCTAATAACTAGGGAGGGGACCAAGAAAGCCTTCGTGAAGCTCGCCCCAGAATATAGTGCAACGGACCTAGCCGTTAAGTTAGGTATATTATAGGTGGAGGGTGGGGAATGGGAAAGAGGATATTAGTTCAGAGGAGGGGTAGGGGCTCATCAGTATTCAGGGCATCAACACACAAGCGCATCGCACCAGCTAAATACCCAAACCTCTCAAGAGACATAGTGAACACTATCTTTAAGGGGCAGATTCTCGAGCTAGTTCATGATCCAGGCAGGGGCGCGCCGCTAGCACATATAGAGCTCGAGACTGGTGAGAGATATTATACTATTGCGCCCGAAGGTGTTCATGAGGGGCAGATAATAGAGTTTGGCGGTAAGGCCTCCATAAGCATCGGAAATACCCTCCCAGTGGGATTAATCCCGGAGGGAACAACAATATGTAATATAGAGCTGATGCCGGGCGACGGTGGAAAGATCGCGCGTTCATCGGGTGCATATGCAACTGTAATATCGCATACTCCTGAAGGAACAATGATAGCCCTACCATCTGGAAAGACACGTTATGTGAATGACTTATGTCTAGCGACTATAGGCGTTGTCTCCGCCTCAGGTCGGGTTGAGAAGCCCTTTGTGAAGGCTGGAGCGAAGTTCCATTGGATGAGGGCGAAGGGGCATAAGTATCCGAGGGTTCGCGGCAGGGCCATGATAGCGGCTGTGCATCCATTTGGGAGTGGTAGGAGGGGTGCTAGAAAGGTTACGACGGTATCACGTAATGCTCCGCCCGGAAGGAAGGTTGGGTTAATAGCGGCCAAGAGAACTGGTAGGAAGAAAAAGAAGTAGCCTTAACCATTAAATCTCCTTTTTTCCGGAACAAAAATAGTTAAGTGGTAGTTCAATCCTAGGTAAAATGGTGGAGGTTGTTTCCTTTAAAGCGGTGGTTGAATTCAAGGATTTTAACCATTGCTCTACTCTTCATGTTAACAGTGTCCTTAACCCTATACTTTCTCCCAATCCATAGGTCGCCTCCAATAGCTCCCGGAGTCGAATGGAGATATTATTATAGGGAGATTATGACCTCCGGTGGAAAGATGGTTTATGAGGTTGAGGCAACCCTAGACTATTCAGCCACCGATCTTAGCGGAGCAGACCTGATCGTTAAGTTGAGTAACAATTTTAAGCAGAGGTATTTTTCTGAGAGCGATTCTGAGCCTTTAGCATCTAATGGGACAGAAATGATCCTCTTCCGCGTTAACATTTTAGACCGCAAATACCCTAATGGGGTTTATACCAGCTGGTGGATACCTACGGATATATTTATTGGCAGTTCGGTTGTGATATGGAACCTTGAATTTCATGTTAGGGGTTTATCTTGGGCGGTTGTTGATGGAAAACTTGTTGAGTGCTGGCTTCTAGAGTATAGGGGCGACCTAGAGGAATATACCATACTATATGAGAGAACCACGGGTCTCTTCGTAAGATTCAGTGCCAGAAGATCTATTGGTGCATCTCATATTTTGATGGAGAGATGGCTTGAAAGGATAAATGTTGGGTGGCCCATCCTCTCCCTCATAAGGCCCCTCCTAATATTTATTAGCCTTGCCTCCCTAGCGGCACTACTCTTCCTCCTCGCTAGAAAGATCCGTGAGAGACTTAGGAGGTTTAGGGCCGAACCAACCCCGCTAATTTATTAGATCTAGGGATTCCTCGAATCTACGAAACCATTTTATAATAGGTGGTTCTAGGAGGAGAGTGACCTAAAATGGTTAGAATGAGGTTTGCCGTAATCCTCCCCTTCGGAGACGTTTACGACGCAAAAAACTTGACCCTGGTGAAGCAGCTGGGCTGCACGGATGTTATAGGTCATGGCCCGCCGACGCCGCGGGGCTCAGAGATATGGGAGTATGGGGATATTATACAGATTAAGAGGCATGTTGAGAGGCATGGGTTGAGACTGGAGGTCCTTGAGGATGGGCCACCAATAGAGAAGATAATATATGATTTGCCCGGCCGTGAAGAGCAGCTTGAGAACTTCTGTAGGTCGCTGGAGAATCTTGGGAGGGCTGGTATAAAAGTTATTAAGCCCCAGCATATGCCCCCGGTTCCAAATATGATATGGAGGACTGAGCTGGATAAGCCGACTAGGGGTGGGGCAACATCAACCGCATTTGATTACGAGCTTGTTAGAGACATCCCACCAACGGTGAAATTCGGGGCTTATAGGGAGGAGGATATATGGAGAAACCTGAAATACTTCCTAGAGAACGTTGTCCCAACAGCTGAGGAGGCCGGTGTCATAATAACATTCCATCCGGACGATCCACCAATATCGCCGATACAGGGTTTTCCAAGGATACTTAGGAGCGTTGAGGCTTTTGATAAGCTGCTCAATCTAGTTCCAAGCGAGAACGTTGGCATATGCTTCTGCCAAGGATGCTTCGCTGAGATGGGGGTTGATGTCCCAGCGGCCATAAGGCACTTCGGCAGGATGGGGAAGATATTCTTCGCCCACTTTAGGAACGTTAAGGGCTCGGTTCATGAGCCAGGTGGTTTTCAGGAGATATTTCATGACGATCCTTCCGGCAGAGTTGACATGTTCGAGGCCATGAAAGCCTACTATGAGGTTGGTTTTGAGGGACCTATGAGACCAGATCACGCACCTAAAACCATAGCCGATGACGTCTATGGTGGGCATCCGGGATATTATATGATAGGCAAGGTTCTAGCGCTAGGATACATGAAGGGTCTTGCAGAGGCCATTGAGAAGATCTACTTCAAGGATAGAATTCCTTCGAGGGAGGGCTAGGTCTAAAATAAGGATTACACCAACTTCGAGTCTATCTCTTTCTCTTCAGGAATTTTTCTAGGAGATCTGGTTTGGGCGGATAGGCATCTCTCAGCGGTATTCCGGAGGCTATCATCCTCCTAATGGCGTCTTCCTTAAGTTCAACCTCCTCGGCTTTATGGGCTATTTCCCTAGCCCTCTCTACTGGTATAGCTATAACCCCATCTGCATCACCCATCACTATATCTCCCGGCCTTATGCGCACACCAGCACACTCAACCTCAACATTTACCTTGTATGGAACTATTGCTCCACCTATATGTTCTGGCGTTGTACCCCTTGCGAAGACCGGAAAATTGAGCTTCATTATGTATGGGCTGTCCCGGATACCCCCGTCCGTAACTATTCCAGCTGCACCCCTACATTTAAAGCCGAATGTTATGCAGTCGCCGAAGACCCCAACATCACTCCTATTAAGGGAGGCTGCGACTATAACCTCACCACCCCCCACCAGATCATAGGCATCATAGACAGCGTTTCCCCTAAAGTTCTCTTTAAGGGCATCCTCGTAACTAATGTATTGGATCGTTATGGCCGGGCCGACAACCTTCATCTCTGGGGATAGAGGTTTTACACCGGAAAGCAGATGTTTGGCTCTAGACTCTCCTAGGAGACTATATGCGGTTGCCACCGATGAAGCCCTCAAAATGCCTAGAACCTCATCCAAATACTCCTCCCTAACCAACATAAACCCTCCAGCAGATACCTTAATTGTAGATGGTGACCTTTATAGGCATTGCTAAGTTAGCCAGCAAAATAATTTGATTGTAGATCTACGTGCCGCATATCTACACTATATTGGTGGTGTAGGAGGCTGGAATTGTGGTTCTTCTGGTGGTGGAGGTGGGGGAGGAGGTGGGGGCCTAAGGGATAGGTAGAAGTATACCGTTACTACAGTGAATATTGCATTTATGATCCAGCCTATTATTGCACTGATATAGGGCCCAACTATTGGAATATATGAGAATCCAACTGAAAATATTGCGCTCACAACGATTATTATTATGATAAGAATTATTGTTTCGCCTATATTTTTAATGACGAAGTCGAATGACCTCTTAACACTCTCGATTGCTCCCGTCTCCTCAATTATCGCTATAATCACGATGAATAGGGCTATTGGAAGCAGAACTACAGTTATAGAGCATAATGCTGCAATTATAGCCGCAACAATTAGTGTGCCGAATCTAGTAATTACAAGATTTAGGCTCCCTCTAAGATCTATTGGGCGGCCTGAGATCACATCATTGGCCATATCAACAAGCATACATGCGGCTATAAATCCCAGAATCGAGGACACAAGAGAACCCAAAAAGATTATGTAGGGGTTAGGCATCTCAAAGTAATAGTAGAAGCGGATTGGAAATATTAAATAGGCCAGCACATTAAAAATCAACTGTATAATTATTGGAACAGCGTATGGAAGAAATAGTATCGGATTCTTTATTGAGATATCGAAACCCTTTGTTATACTTTCAACAGACTTCGACATGTTTAATATTATAGTGTGGATCCTTATTTAAGTGTTCGGTTACCTGAGCAAAGGCTTAAATCAGCCATCTAGGAAAAATAATTTCCGTCAATATTGGTTGGGGTTGAATATGTCCCAGCAGAGGGAGAGAAGCATAACGAGGGAGCGATTAATTGGAATGCAGGTTATAGATAGCGAGGGCTATATTGTGGGAACTGTTAGAGATATAGGGTTTACGGTTGGAAAGCTTGGCATTCTACTCTTCGTGGAGGGGAAAGATGGCGCGGCGAAAGAGATTCCATGGGAAGACGTTCAAGCAGTCGGCGACTTCGTCCTTCTAAAACAGCGCCCAGCCCAAGCCGTAGAGACGCAGCCAGCAGCCCAGCAGCCCATATGCCCAACATGCAAGGGCCCGCTCACATGGATCCCACAATACCAGAGATGGTACTGCTATAAATGTAAGAAGTATGCTTAGTATTTAGCCTAATGGGTTAAGGGCATGCGCCTATATTTCGCATCTTCATTAGGCTGATATGCTGAGTAGTGGAGTTAATCACCCTCTTATAACAATAACATTTTTTAGTCTCCACCCATCATCTTTCTAGTTTAAGTTGATCTGATATGGGTAAGACGGTTGCGGAGAAGATACTTAGCCTAGCCTCTGGGAAGGACGCGTATGCTGGAGACATAGTTATTGCTAGGGTTGACGCCGCCATGGCACATGATGGAACTGCGCTACTGGCGATTGAGGCCTTTAATGAGATGGGTGGGAGGAGCCTTTGGGATCCATCCAAGGTAGTCTTAGTCATAGACCATGTTGCACCGAGCGCCACCGAGAGCTTCTCAAAGGTTCATAAAGCTATGCGCGAGTTCGCATGCATCCACGGCGCAAACCTCTATGATGCTGGTTCTGGCATATGCCATCAGCTCATGGTCGAGTCCGGCCTCGTCTATCCTGGAGCATTGGTTGTCGGCGCCGACTCGCACACATGCACATATGGGGCTCTGGGTGCTTTTGCAACTGGTATAGGCTCGACTGAGATGGCCGCTGTCTTTATGTCCGGGAAATTGTGGTTTAGGGTTCCGGAAACCCTTTTAGTTGAGGTAAGTGGCTCTTTACCACCTATGATTTTACCAAAGGATGTTATATTGAAGGTTGTTGGTATGGTTGGAGCCGATGGCGCAACATATAAGGCTGTAGAGTTCTGTGGTCCGACAGTTAAGGCTATGAGTATTGACGGGCGCCTAACATTATGCAATATGGCCGTGGAGATGGGGGCTAAAACCGGCATAATTGAGGCGGATAAGAAAGTAATCGATTACTTAACCAGCTTAGGTGTTAAATATGGCATAGAGTTAAGGAGCGATGAGGATGCCGAGTTCTCTGGCAAAATAAGCCTTGACGTCTCAGATCTCGAGCCGCAGGTGGCATGTCCACACTCAGTTGATAATGTTAGGCCAGTTAGCGAGGTTGAGGGCATAGAGGTTAACCAGGTCTTCCTAGGCTCATGCACCAATGGCCGCCTAGAGGATCTAAGGGTTGCAGCCGAGATACTTAGGGGGAAGAGTGTTAAGAGGGGGGTTCGCATGATAGTTGCTCCTGCCTCCAGAAGCATATATTTACAGGCATTGAAGGAGGGGCTCATAGAGGTCTTTGTTAGGGCTGGATGCATAGTCTGCAACCCCGGGTGCGGTCCGTGCGCAGGCGCACACCAAGGGATACTCGCACCCAATGAGGTCTGCCTATCAACCTCCAATAGGAACTTTAAGGGTAGAATGGGGAGCGTGGATGCGGAGATATATTTGGCTTCGCCGGCAACGGCCGCCGCAACAGCCCTAGAGGGTAAGATAACTGATCCTAGGAGGCTGCTGAAGAGTTGAGTGCTAAAATTGTTGGTAGGGTTTGGAAGTTCGGTGATGATATAAACACAGATCTGATAATCGCTGGAAAATATAAGCTTAGCATAACAAACATTGATGAGCTGGCTAAGCATGCTATGGAGGCGCTTATACCAAACTTCGCTGAGAGGGTTAAGAGGGGCGACATTATTGTTGCTGGAAGGAACTTTGGCTGCGGCTCAAGCCGAGAACAGGCCCCATTGGTCCTTAAGCATATAGGGATAGGCGCCGTTATAGCTGAGTCGTTTGCGCGCATATTCTATAGGAATGCCATAAACATTGGGCTGCCAGCAATCGAGTGCAGGGACACCTCCAGAATATTAGATGGGGACATTTTAGAAGTTAATCTGCTTGAGGGATACGTGAAAAATCTGACAAGGAATGAGATCTATAGTATTAAGCCTATTCCGCCAGCACTGTTGGAGATATTGGCGAGTGGCGGCCTAGTAAACTACGTGAAAAAATATGGTAGGCTGCCCTGGTAGCCCAGCCTAGCGTACCATCACCATTTATAGTGTTTTGCAGCCTCAGAATTCCATGGCTGCGCCAGTATTTCACTTATTAGGGATTTTGCTCCCTCAAAGGATTTTGTCCTATGGTCCTCCATTAGCATTAAGAGCAGACTCTTTATATCGCCATCTAGGAATGCCTGTAGTATCTGCTCCATCCTAAGCATTCTAGGTATCATGACGTGTAACATTAGGCGTTTCGGTAGGCTTCCTATGTGGATTGGCTGGATACCCCGCCCACTTACTAGGACTGGGATCTCAACTGCGACGTTGTCAGGTATGCCATTTATAGCGCCCATATTTGGAACATTCAACTGGAGCTTGGTCTCCCTATCATTCACTATTGCGTCTATTATGGGGATATGCTGCTCCCCACTCATGACTGGTGGAAAGATGCTTGTCATCTGAACCGATGGATCATTAGCCGCCTCAACCATGCGCTTTAGGTTCTCCCTAAGCGAGTTTAAGTAGAGTGACCAACCGATCTCTGAGTCGAAGCCGCCCGTCGGTCCGAACCATCTCCGCTTAGCCTTCAGGCTTGTGTGGAACCACCATGGTGATACGCTCCTGACGGTATCCCCGATTGGAAAGAGCCCATAGAGTCTATACATCTCCACGGCCGCTGGCGATAACTGCTCGGTTAGCCAAGGTGCGCCCTTGAGATATGCCTTGCTTCTCCAGTATTTTGGAGCTTCCTTCTCAATCCATTCATCTATGAGGGGGTAGGCGTTCTTCCCTCTATAGAGGAAGTGTGTTAGCCATATGCAGTGGTTGAAGCCAGCCATCTGTGCATCGACCTCATCTGGGTTAAGGCCTATGGCTCCGGCTATAATCTTATATCCGAAGTGTCCGTGGCATACCCCAACAACCTTTATTTTCGTCTCCCTAGAGATCAGAGTTGTTCCCTCAAATACTGGGTTTGCCGTCTCTATTAGCCATGCATCTGGGCATAGCTCCTCCATATCTCTCGCCAGTTCTAGGAAGAATTTTAGTTGGTGGTATGCTGCGAAACCCCCATAATAGTCGCTTACTCTATCGCCTATACCCCTATAATATCCATGTCGCTCAGCTATTTTCCGCTCGGCCTCCATAGGATCGTATCCGCCAACCTTAACAGTGCATATTACAAAGTCAGCCCCCTCCAAGGCCTCCTTCCTATCTAGTGTGGCCTTAATATTCAAATCCGCCTTAACCTCATCCTTATATCTCGTGGCTATCCTATAGACGGTCTCCAGCCTCTCCTTATTTATGTCCATTAGGCAAACCGTGCTCCCCCATAGGCTCTTTGTTAGGCATAGATCCCTTATGAAGCTGCCGGAGAAGACAACGCTTCCAGCCCCTATAATCGATATCTTAATCATCCATCCCACCACCCAACCTATTTCTCCGATACATATAATTCTTCATTAGGCCTAGGCAGCCTAGCCTCAACTGATGGTAGAGGCGGCCCACCCCTCTTTGGCTCAGAGAGATAGTAGTATGCTGTACTCGAGATGTCTAGGCTTAAGGTGTTTGCGTGGCCATGCTCAATCGTCACCCTTATGCTTTTACGGAACCTTATCGGATCCTCTATATAATAGCGATAGACAGTCTGCTTACCCCTCCAGGGCCAGTCTTTAGTTCCGCTATAGAGTATTACGCCATGATATGGCGCGTTATACTCTTCTCTTGGGCAGTAGGCGCAGTTGAACCAGTCTTCTGTTCCGGTTCCATGGATTGATGGATAATCCTCGCCGTCAATGAATATCATGTCGTCGCCTTCACCGTACCAGTCGTCTGGATTACGGTGAAAGCAGTCTATGTCTAGGTGTGCGCCACAATATATTCCGTTTCCCTTAGCCTCAAGAATCACATAATTGCCTCTTCCATCCCTATTATACCATCTTGGATCCCTCATCATTGTTTGCGGGCTAAGTCTCTCCCTATAAGCCCATCCATCAGTGTCAGCTTCACGCCTCCACTGCACATGGAAGTATGCTAGGTCCTCAACTATCCTAACGGAATTATAGAGTTCATAGTCTATGTAGAAGTAGTGCCAGTATTCCCTCTCACCCTGATTCTCAACCTCAATAATCGCTTTGTTCTTGAATGGCATAGGCCACCAGGAGTTGAAGCCCTTCCCATCTTGGGGGCTCATCTGGAGCGGTAGTGAGACGAAGTTTTTCCGGATTCCATGCCCCATACCGAAGAAGTCCCCTATCGGACACTCGACACTCGGCTCATTGCAACCGTCCCAATAAAATCTCAGGACGATTCTGCGGAGGTAATCTTCCTGCGGGATGCCAAGCGTCATCCATATATGCTTGATGCAAGCTGGCCCCTCAATTTCTGCCAATGTCCTCTTCTCGCCGCCCCTAATCAGCCAAGCATCTAGGTTTCCACCAGTCCTATCGTAGCTTGAGATTCTGCGGCTCACATAATCTCTTAGGCGTGGCAGGGAAGCCAAACTTGAGTATCCAATCATTTAACTCACCATCCAATAAGGTTATTTTAGACCTTCATCTATAAAACTCTGGTCAAATAGTGAGGGTAGAAGATACCTCCCTATCTTCTCGGATAGCCTCTCCCCCTCTTCGAACCAATGCAAGATGAGCTTAGATAAACTCTAAATGATTGAATTCTATTTTGAACATTGTAGCGCTTCACACCGTGGTTGGGATGAGAAAAGTAGGAATGCTTATCCTCTTTATGTTGATAGCCATCGTTGTCTTCCCTGTTAGTGTAGGTTGTGTTGAGGAGACTAGGATTGAGGAGGCTGTAAAGTATCTTTTGCACCATTATGATGATGAGATAGATTTGATCTTTGAGAGCGAAGAGAGAGCGGAGCATTTTTTAAAGGAGCAATACCCAAATCTCCCCCTAACATTTCAGAATGTTTTCTGGCTTTACACCGACAATTATTTTGCGTGTTTAGCTCTAGCCCCCTACTCCCCCCATCATTCAAGCAGAATAAAGGGAAGACTGGAAAATTTTGGCTTCAGAAGCAACCTCTATGAGGTTATAAATGGTGAAACCTTTGACATTGTAAGGCATGGCAATATCATCTATATCGGTAACTTCTCAAATAAATATGTTTTCAGCCTAATTCATAATGGGTCGGA
>JAGTQA010000058.1 GCA_018396975.1 Candidatus Bathyarchaeota archaeon
CGCCTCCAACACCACTCCACTACCCAAGCGATTATAATATTATTGCTGGCACTCGCATTTCGGGATCACTTCCAATAAGCGTCCAAGCCGTAGACAACGACTACTTCACCACCGGCAGCACAATCTCCGCAACCTCAACCATCCAACATCATCCATTAGGATACAATCTCCTAGGCTCAACAACTCACGTAAGCGGCTCACTAAACAACCTACAAAGCAACGACGAAAACTATATGACATTCAGATCATACAGCGTAACGATAGACGACTTAGAGGACTTCGTCGACCAACAAAGCAACGTTGATGGCGCAGATGACATCGGAACCCACAGCAACTTTACAGCGCTGCAGTCGGGACCTGACAATATCTTTGACACCTTAACTGAGACAGCTACATCTTGGAGTTATAACACCATAGTTTTTGATCGGGCTGCAAGTACAGTACTATCCACTCCTGCAAGCAGCATCTCATGGTCTCATACTACTGGAACAGGAGACAACAAAATCCTCTTGGTTGACATTGGCATCTTTAATAGTGTAGGTACGCCGGCAACGGTTACAAGCATAACTTATGGGGATATTCCATTAACTCTTCTAGCCACAGATGTTTACAACAACAATCTTCATGTTAGGAGCTACCTTTATTATCTTGTTAATCCACCATCAGGCACAAAGAATATTTCCGTAACATTTTCCGCTTCAACTCTTGCTATTGGAGGCTCAGTAACATACTTCAACGTCAATCAGACGAACCCATTTCAAACAAGTGGAACCTCAAAGGGCTCAGGAACTTCTCCCTCAATCAGCTTAACTGCAGAAGGCAACTATGATAAAATCTTCTACGCCAGCTTGATGACTTATGGAGCCAGACGATATACGGTGACAGAAGGCAGCGAGCAAACAAATAGGTGGCAGCAAACATCTTACACGCATAAGGGTAGGGGAAGCGAGAAGAAGGTTACAACAGGCCAGCAAACGATGACGTGGACTTTATCAAGGTCCGCGAACTTCGTCTGCATAGGCGCAATTTTAGTGCCCGCCTCTACCCCCTCCAATTATGAACTTGACCTTGAGGTGCAATGGATAAACTTAGACTACGGCAGGGAGAACAAATACCTCTGTATTTACGTCGGAGAGCAGACCGGAAGTGAAAGCCTTAGGGTTGAAGCTTGGACGGGAAGCTCGTGGGTAAGCTTAGGTAATTTAAACTTTCCAAACCAATGGAATAACTTTTCGGTTTCACCCTATCTTACGAGTTCAACTTTTACGATCAGGTTCCTCGGTGGAACAGAGGTCGGCGATACAATCCAAGATAGTTGGGGGATAGATTGTGTGCTGCTGCATACTTGGGATACTTTGTATGTGGCTGAGGTGGAGTTTACTGGTGTATCTGACCCTCCACCATGGAGCCAGCTCACTTGGACTGTTGATGGCTGCCTTACGGAGGCGGGCGTAAGCGTAACCCTACAGTTGTTCGATTATCAGGCGAATCAGTATCCGACTGATGGGGACGGCTACATCAGCTATGTATCTAGTGATACACCTAACACCGATGAGACTAGAAGCCAGACGATAATGGCTAACCCGGAAAGGTTCAGGGATAACTTGGGCAACTGGAAGATTAAGGTGAGATGTGAGAAGAGAACCTCAATCCAGTTCGATCTTAAATTGGACTGGATAATGCTTGAGGCTTCAGTGCCAAGCCAGTATAAGGCTTCGGTGGAATTTCTATTCACGGATATGCCAACTGATACGGCAGCGCAGCTCAATATAACCATTGTGGGCCACTGTAATGTTACGGGTGTTGAGGTGACGATTCAGCTCTGGAACTACGACCTAGACTCCTATGTGGAAAGCGGGGAGGGATACCTCCAATATATATCAAGCGGCGTAAATGAGACAAGGGTCCTCACCATAACCCTAAGCCCAGAATCTTACACACGTAACGGTGAAGCGAAAATAAAGGTAACCGCCGTGAAAGATTCAACCTCACCCTTCCAGCAGGAGATCAACAAGATTGAGCTATGCTTCTGCGCCTTCAAATACGACTACGTGCTCCAAGTCTCCAACCAAGCCTCAAATGACTGGAAAATTAGGCTGAGAGCCTACGGCCAAACAGACATTACACGCCTATCCAACTGCACAATCTATTTCCACACCCTCAATGGAGCGTCAAACCAAATCGTTATAATAAATGGTGAGTATAGTCAGCAGCAGGGAGACTGGTACGACCTTACAGGTTTAAGCACAGTATATATCGCCATGGCTGTTTCCACCCTAAACAGTGGAACATCACGCATCTACACGTATTTAGAGGTTAATGTTCCGAATACGACAGTATATAATTTGCTGACCATAGAGTTTGAGATCTCCTAGGAAAAGCGCGTCCTAAGCATTAGCGGCGATCATGATGAACCGAAAAATTCAAGAGGCCTAAAGGCCCCAGCCTCCACACAACATATTTTGAGGGGAGGAGGGAGAGGCTATACGGGAAGATAGGGAGGTATCTATCGGCGAGCATCTCAGTAAATGTCACAAAAATTATAAATGTGTGGAAAGCAGCCCCCATAAACTAAAAACGCTTAAGTTGAAAACTTATTTAAGGAGTTTCATCTACTTTTAAGGTTAATGTTAGCGGAGACTTAGGCTTCCGCCGAGGATCAATCTTGAGCATTGAGGGCGGCCTAGAGTGTGAGGAATGTGAGAGCAGCCATAAACCTTCTAAGAGATTTAGTTTATCGGCTAGTAGACTCGGCCTCCGCCACAAAATATATTCTGCATCGGTTTAGAGCCAAAGTCGAAATCTACCCTAAGATTCTCGGCTGGATGGAAAGATGAGCGGCGCCAACAATGTTTCTAGGCAGGATTCCTTCTCAAAGACTTTTAGAGAGTGTCTGTTATCTTTCAACTTCGACTTTATTGGCTTAATAGCCGGCATAATCCTATCCTCCCAACTCCACATTTTTAGGCTTGCACCATGGGCCATAGCGGTTTACCCAGCCGTCTTAAGCACTAAAGGCATGATTGGCGGGATGTTCGCTGGCAGATTAAGCACAGCCCTACATGTGGGTACAGTATACCCAAGGTTCCTCAGAAACACTAGAATCTTTCATAGGATCTTTGCAGTAACAATAGTTATAACGCTTATAGCAAGCCTATTCATGAGCCTTGTAGCAACGGCCCTAGGCATATTAATCGGGAATGTTGATGCACCCAGCTCACTAAACATCATATTGGCGGCTACTGCAACCATGTCTCTTGGAACAACAATACTCCTCCTAACAATGCTTGTCTCATTCCTATCCTTCAAGAGGGGCCTAGACCCGGACGTAATCGTTTATCCAGTCATGTCCACAACGGCAGATGTGATCATAACAGTCTACTACCTCATCATACTCATAATATTTTTTAGCGGCAGCACGGGGAGAATCGCTATCGCCGCGATCAGCACGCTCTATGCACTAATCACAATCCTCATGCTCTCACGCAACATCGGCGACAGAGAATTCTTAAAGGACATTAAAGAAACCATCCTAACACTAATTATAGTCTCGTTTATAGTTAATTTCACCGGAGCTTTTCTAGGCGAGATAGGTAAGCTGGTGGAGGATAGGCGGGAGATTTACACGGTCTACCCGGCCCTAATAGATATGATAGGTGATGTTGGATCAGTTGTCGGTTCAATAACAACGACTAGGCTAGCGCTTGGACTCCTCAAACCCTCGCTAAAAAGTATGGGGGGGATTAGGGATCAAATATCTGGCTCATGGCTCGCCTCAATAATAATATTCATCGCACTATCCCTCCTCTCGCTTATATTGAATGGGCTGCTTGAGCCTCTAGCATTCATAAGCCTAACGCTCACATTAATAATGACAAATATAATCGCAATCCCAGTAATAGTCGCCATCTCCTACATTGTTTCTATCCTAACATTTAAGAGGGGCCTAGACCCGGACAACTTTGTGATTCCAATAGAAAGTTCACTCGCAGACAACATAACAACTATAGCGCTCCTCATAACAATCCTCCTAACATACTAATATGCTAGGCCAGAAAAAGGTAAATTTTAAAGCAGAGCTTGAGAATATTAGGGTTGGAGTGGAATTATTAGGATGCGGAGAAAGGAAAGGGTAAGGTATCAGCCCATATCTGTCAGAGAGATTCTCCTAGAAATGAAGAATCTATCGGAGCTAATGATAGACCTAGCCTACTCAGCAGCGCTGTTCAACGATAGAGACCTAGCCGAAGACGTAATTGAACTCGAGGAGAAAGTTGATACACTAGCTTATCTCTTAAATATGGGCATAATGATCGCCGCCAGAGATGCGGAGGACGCAAAAATATTGTCAGGTGTCGCTAAGGTTGCATCTGCAGCAGACAAGATCTCAGATGCGGCAGGCGATATAGCCGCCATAGTCTTACAGGACATAGGCGTCCACCCAATTATAACGGAGATATTCGAGAGGGTTGAGGAGAGATTAGCAAGGATTAAGATTCAAGAGGGGTCGCCGATAATCGGGAATAGGCTAGGAGATCTAGATCCAGTATCGATGGGAATCGATATAATATCTATTCGTAGGAATAGAGACTGGATAATAAATCCAAATGACAGTGAGATAATAATGCCCGGCGACATCATAATTGTGCGTGGAACACAGTCCGGCATAAACGAGTTTAGAGAGAAATCTGGTGAGGAAATAACTAAAGTTGAAGCCGCAACGCCTAGGAGAGCCAAAGCCGAGGAATCTTTTAAAGACGTAGTTGAGCGATTTGTTGAGCTAAAAGATACTTCTGAGCTAATGATGGACCTAGCTTACTCGTCTCTCATGCTGAATAGTAAGGAGCTGGCCGAGGAAGTCCAAGCCCTCGAGGAGCACATCGATAAGCTGCACACAGACTTTGAACTGCTAGTTCTCTCAAAGAAATTCAGCAAAAATGAGGTTAAAGGCATATTAGGGCTTATAAGGCTGGGCGTTGCAACCGAGAAGATATCGGATGCGGCGGCTGAAATAGCTGAGGTAATTCTCAGAGAGATCGAACCTCACCCAGTCTTAAAGATGACTATAAAAGAGGCTGAGGAAACAGTCGTATATGTTCAAGTAGATGAGGGCTCACCACTAATAAACAAGACGCTTAGGGAGGCTCAAATACCGGAGGAGACTGGCATGTGGGTTCTAGCCATAAGAAGGGGGGGAAGATGTATTAGGCCTAAACCCGACATGAAGATTGAGGCCGGTGATATCATAATAGCCTCTGGCTACTCAGATGGTAAAGAGAATTTGATGAAACTAGCCTCCCCTAAAGCGTTTATCTCAAACATGGAGAATAACGAAATAAACTTATGTAGTTAGCCGTTATCTCCGACCCTCTAGCAGGCCCCTTACTCCTTCCTCAAGCGAAATTCTAGCCTTAAAACCTAAGATTTCCTCAGCCTTCCTAGTATCGGCTAGAGTATGGTAGACATAATTTTTTATGGGGTTCGGCCTATAAATTGGCGTTATATTCTTCCCTATAAGCCCATTAATCAGTCTGACAATATCGTTAAAGCTACGTGCCACACCAGTTCCAACATTAAATATCTCGTAATCAAAGTTGCCCTCAGCCGATAATAGAAATGCCTCAACGACATCCTTAACATGTATGAAATCGCGCGTCTGAGTCCCATCGCCAAATATAACTGGCGGCTCATCCTTCAGCATAGCCCAGAGAAATTGTGAGACTACATTGGCATACTCACCCTTATGCTCCTCTCTCGGTCCATAGACACTAAAAAGTCTTAGCCCCACAGACTTAACATCATAAAGTATATTATAGAGCTTCGCCATCCGCTCAATAGCATACCGGCATTCAGTATAATAGTCCGTAACGTATATCGGCATGTCCTCCCTATATGGTGGCGTATTCCCATTATAGAGACTGCTGGTGCTAGCATAAACAACCTTACATCCAGTCTTCCTAGCATACTCAAATATTGCGACGGCATCATTAATTGTTCTTCCAACAAGCCACGGATTCCGCTTATACATTGGTGATGAGGAGGGCATGCCCAAATGGAAGATTAAGTCGACATTGGAGACGAGATCAGGTATCCTTTCGTATGGATCACTAAAAAATTTCACATCTAAGCCCTCAATATTCCTTAAGCTGCCAGTTGATAGGTTATCGAAGACTATAACCTCATGCCCATCCCCAACCAGCCTCTCAACGAGGTTACTTCCAATAAATCCGCATCCACCAGTAACAATAACTCTCAAGAGTTACGCCTCCAACCAGCCCAATTAGCTCTCAAAGTTAAGCTGCCAAAGTAAATATATTAGGTTTTAGGGGAAAACATCTAATATTGGAGATCTGTGTGGCGCATAATAAGTCTATAGCCCGATAAGTTTTATGAATGGGATAGATACTGAGGTGATTGCCGGATGCATCGTACCCTCAAGGCTGCTTTTACGCCTATTTTAATGCAGCGGCCATAGTTAGATCTGAGTCTATCTTTCTGCCCCTATAACAGCAGAAAAAGGAATATTAATGAACACCCCTATAATCACGCTAATTACGGAAACATTTTTAAGCATTTTACCTTAAACTAAAGTACAACATATCAGCTAGTGAGGCGCCGATGAATCTACGGGCAATAGAGAACATTCGATAGGTAAGTATAGGGATAAGATTATTAATGGGCCAATTATACGCATGCTCCTCTGGTTGGGAGCACCCCCACTCCTAAATCAGCTTGTTGTTGTAGCCTATAATATTGCTGATGCATATTGGCTGAGCCTTTACAGCGATATCGCTGTGGCTATTCCGAGGCAGATGTGGCCGATCACAATGCTTTTTCAGGCGCTTTTACAGGCTCTGACGGCTGCCAGCCTAAGCATAATCTCCCAATATGTTGGAGGAAAGGCTTATAGGGAGGCTGGCCGCTCAGCATCACGGTTCTTCACAATTGCGTCAATCTTTGGTGGAATTTTATGCGCAATGCTCCTAGCGTTGAGGGAGATTATATTTACACGGGTGACATCTATACCACCAGAAATATTTGAGGATGCAATGAAGTATTCTGGCATAATTGCATTTGATATATTCCTAAATTATGTATCGTTGACCTTCACAACGCTCATGCAGAGTATAGGCGAAACTAGGAGGCCAGCAATAATTAATGCTTTAGCGGTTAGCCTAAACATATTCTTAGATCCATTCCTAGTCCTAGGTTTAGGACCCTTTCCAAGGCTCGGTGTTGTTGGTGCAGCTCTTACAGACGTTATGGGTAAGGCGATATCTGTGCTCGCACTGGCCTACACCATTAAGAGAAATTACCCGGAGCTTAAGATAGTGTTTACTAGGGACATAGATCTCAGCTGGATAAGCATGGTTTTGCATGTGAGTTTACCGATACTTACACTTGGGCTAACGAATGGCTTCGCATTTCTAATGCAGCTTAGAATCGTGAATATGCTCGGCATAGTTGCGGCGGCAGCTTACGCGATAGGCTTCCTTATAATGGATATTGTTGATGCGTCGCTCTTCGGCCTAAGCAGCGCTATCTCAATAATGGTTGGGCAAAATTTAGGCGCAGAGAGAATTAAGAGGGCTAAGGAAATCGCATATAAATCGGCTTTCCTAATTTTTACACTGGTTGCTCTTGGAGCGATCATTATTTATCCGGTTAGGGATATTTTGGCCGAAGTCTTTACAGACGATCCACAGATAATAGCTGAGACAAGTCTATTCCTCCAGACTCTGCTGCCGACATTACCATTTTTCGGGCTGTTTATGGTGGCTATGTCAACTGGTAGGGGCTCAGGCCATACGCTCACGCCAACATCTATTGGAATATTTAGGTTGTGGGGGGTTAGGGTTGGCTTAGGCTATATCCTAGCATTTATATTTGGGATGGGTTCACTGGGGGCTTGGCTAGCAATAGCGCTAAGCAACATTATAGGTGGCATAACCTCAATAATCTGGATAAAATTTGGTAGATGGGCAAGACCGATAATAAAGGGGAGGGAGGGAAGATATTAGCTCACGGTATCCCACAGCATAGAGATCACAAGGCTAATATTTAAGCAGCCTAGCATCAATAGTATTTTGTGGGGCGCATTTGGGCCTAGAATTGATAAGCGAGCCCTACAGATCCTTATTAGAGAGATTAGTTGAACTCTTACTGACAAATCTAGGCGACAAGCTCGTATCAGTTGTTATTTATGGTAGTGTTGCACGCGGGTCATCTAAGAAAGATAGCGATATAGATATATTGATAGTTGCTGAGTCGATTCCGAGGAGCCGCATGGAGCGGCAGAGAATGTTCCTTAAGGTTGAGGGGCCTCTTGAGCCTATCATAAACGATCTTTGGGAGAGAGGCTATCATGTGGATTTCTCACCGATAATCTTAAGTGTGGAGGAGGCCTCAAAGATTAGACCTATATACCTTGACATGGTTGAGGACTCAATTATACTCTATGATAGGGGCGGCTTCTTTAAGGGAATAATTGATAGGCTTAGGGAGAGACTTAGGGAGCTGGGTGCGAGGAGGGTTTGGATTGGTGAGAGATGGTATTGGATCTTAAAGCCCGGCATAAAGTTTGGCGAGGTTGTGGAGATTGAATAGTTTAGAGATGGCTAAGTCATATTTGAGGCAGGCTGAAGAGAGGGTTAAGCATGCTGAGGAGGCGCTGAGAACTGGCAATTATGCGTATACTATGCGGCAGAGTCAGGAGTCTGTGGAGCTAGCATTAAAGGGCATATTAAGGTTGGTTGCAATAGAGCCACCTAAGTGGCACGATGTCGGCCCAATATTAAAGAGACATAGGGAGTTATTCCCGCAGTGGTTTAGGGATAAAGTGGATGAGGTTGCATCAATCTCTAGGAGACTTAGGAGGGAAAGGGAGCCAAGCATGTATGGTGACGAGGAGACCGGCACGCCGCCAGACCAGCTCTATAGTCTAATGGATGCTGAGGAAGCCCTAGAATATGCGAGGGAGGTTTTAGATCTGTGTATGAGACTTCTTAAGGAGCATGAGCTCAGCCGGGCTAAATCCTAGGTGAATGGTACGGAAAAATTATTGCTCTCTTAGACGCTCCAGCAAACGCTCCTTCACTTTTTCAGCTCTCTCCATGACTTCGTCGGCTCTAACCGTTTTTAGTTGTCTATTTTCCATGATTATTCGCCCATTAACTATGACTGTTTCAACATCGGATGATTTAGCCGCATAGGTTAAATGGCTTATCTCACTGTAGACTGGGCGTAGGTGGGGTTTTTGAAGGTCAATTATAATTATGTCGGCCTTCTTACCAACCTCGATCGACCCTATCTCCCTATCCCAAGATAGGGCCCTAGCCCCATCTATAGTGGCCATTCTGAGGACTGTTTCAGCTGGCAATAGTGTTGGGTTCTTATTCACACCTTTATGTAGGAGTGCAGTAAACTTTATGACCTCAAACATGTCGGCGGAGTTGTTTGAGCATGGACTGTCAGTTCCTAAGGAGACTGTCACGCCGGCTCTTAGTAGATCCGGAACCGGGCTTATGCCAGACGCCAACTTGAGATTTGATATTGGATTATGTGCAACCTTAACATTTCTTAGGCTCAGAACCTCGATATCTCTCCTAGTTAAATGGACGCAGTGGGCTGCGATAACGTCGCTCCCCAAAACTCCTAGCGAGTCCATGTAATCCACGACGCCTCCCTCCACTTGAGCGCCGAATGCATCCCTAACCTTTTTGGCTTCATCCTCGGTCTCGGCTAGGTGCGTATGCCATATTATCGGCCCACCGCCATATGCATACTTCTCATTTAACTCAAATGTTACGGCCCTCAGCTCCTTCATATATTCTGGGTCTACGGTGTATGGTGCATGGGGATCTACGCTGGCCCGTATTGTTCCATTAGCCTTGCCATGCCATCTCTTAATGAGGCTCTCTAGGGCTCTTCTATCCTCCTCCTTACGCCATGAGAAGCAGACATGGCCAACAACGCCTCGCAAACCCGCCTCTGCTAGGGCCATGGCCTCATTATAGTCCTCCATGTAATGATACATCGTGTTGATTGTTGTTGTTCCACCCATGATTGATTCGACGGCGGTTAGGAGCGCCCCAACATAAATGTCGTAGCCAGTCATGCGCCTCTCGAATGGCCAGACCCAATTCTCAAGCCACTCCCTAAGGGGGTAATCGTCAGCGTATCCCCTCAGTAGGCTCATTGCTGCATGCTGATGAGTGTTTATTAGGCCAGGCATAACGATCTTTCCGGCAGCATTGATCCTCTCATATCTCGGATACTTACGTTTAATCTCGCTGCTTTCTCCAATATCAATTATGGTGTCGCCTTCTATGACCATGGCTCCGTCACGTATAACACCCTTATCTCCCATAGTGACAATTGTTCCACCAAATATCACGATCTCCATAAAAACACCTCCGGACAAAAATACCTAGATCTTTCAAGGATAAATAGATTTGTAAATCTCGAGAGATAAGTTGGCCTAGAGGATACCTCCCTATCTTCCCGTATAGCCTCTCCCTCTCCTAGAAAAACTTGAGGTTGGTCAGATAGTATTTACATCGCTTCCACTCTTAATATTTCATTTTAGGATATCCTGTATGGCTCTAAAATTATTAATGAGATTGCATGCACCGGCATGTTAAATGTTTTTACAATTTTCCCGTTTTTCACTATAATTTTTGATATAGGCTCATAAAGCTCAAGCCCTTGCCTCTCTCTAATCGTCTTTGATTGTAGCTTATTTGGGTATTCTGGGCGACCGACCCTTACCCACTCAGTATAAGCATTACTATGATCTCTATCTATCCTATAATGTTTAACAATGAAATGCTCATCTGTAAATGGCAGATTAACAATCTCCAGCTTCACATTGTACTCGCCCTTAATATCCCAATCATCATGATGTGAGAAAATCATTATTTCCATCTTCTCTTGATCAGATATTGTGGCTAAAGCATCTATATAATAGCCATTTAAATCAATCGTTGATTCTAACAGTTTGACTGAACTAAATATTCTTTTGTTACCCATCTGTGAATACATTCTAAACAGATTTAAGATTGGCTTATCGAAACCATTTGTTGTAAATGCTCTTGTTCCTTCAAAGGTCCTTTCACCCTCAAAAACAAATGCCCATGTTAGGAGACGTATGTCTCGATCATATTTCTCAGATAAATCCATTATTTTCTTAAAGGCTGTTGCCGTATATGTTGGGTAATACTCCGTATTCCGAAACTCAAGATTAGGGTTATCCCAGACCCCTCCAGCCGCCCACCCATCTGGATCACATTCGGATATAATACATTCAACACCCTTCAGCTCATGATATTTTTCGATTATATCAAGCCCGGTCTTCACTTGAAGAATTAATTTATCGACTGATGGAGTTTGCTTCTTAACCTTTTCTCTCGGCAAACCCCAAACAGGACTATAGCCGCCTCCCTTGGCATGAAAGGATACAAAGTCTATAGGGCTTCCTTCACAACCATCATAAAAGTTTTCACCCTTAACGCAATGATATAGGAATTTATCCAACCACTCAGCGCTTTTTCCTCCAGGGATAGGTCCTGTCGTAGCTGGGCCGCCAACCTTGGCCTTATGAACAACCTTTTTGATCGCCGCTACAGCATAATCATACAATTTACAGTATTCCTCAAATGTTCCCTGCCAATAATATGGTAAATCCGGTTCATTCCATATTTCCCAATACCATGTTTCAACCTCTTCTATTCCATAGCGTTCAGTACAATGTTTCACTAAATTTAGAATTAAATTATGCCATTTTTCGTAGTCTTTAGGTGGACAGTTCCATCCAGCATACCACCAATGGAATGATAATTGACCCCGCTTATCCGCTAAATGAAGGGGCATAAAACCAATTTCAACAAATGGTTTACAATTAAACCTCAGTAATGTATCAAATATTGAGTCTATTGTAGTCCAGTTATATATTGGGTTACCATCCTCATCCTCAACATAAACATTCGTTGACCCCCACTTAGGAATACTCCTACAATTACCTGTACAAAGTAAATGATGAAATCTAACATAGTATGGTCCATCAGAAAGCTCAGCGAATCTTCTCAGCGTCATCTTACCGCTTGGCGTAGTCGTATAATTAATCTCATCATAACCTATATAGCGCCAAATATGATTAAACTCACTAATCTTTTTAGATGCATCCACAAACACCTTTACATTTCCAATTAGCATCCCTGACCACCATATTCTTCGGAAGTCAAGTTATATCTGTTTAATTCAATCTTGAAAAGTTAACGGCAGGACAGTATTAGGCAAAACCATCCATAATCCGCATAGCGCCCAAGCCCCTCATCAAAGTCCTATATCTCATCACATTACTCCCTGAAAACTGAAGACTTAAAAGGAAAGGGAACGAAAGGTTCAAACTTGTGGAACTGGTGGGGTCGCCAGGATTTGAACCTGGGTCACGAGAGCCCAAGTCTCGTAGCCTAGACCAAGCTAGCCCACGACCCCACAAATTTTTCCTAAAAATATTTTGGCTTAAAAATGTTACTTTTCAGCCAGCAAAATTTTGGTTTATCTATATGTTACATTGGGCTAGGTTTACGCTGTATAGGCATTCGCTGCATCCGGGCCCATTTGTGTAACAGTCCATGTTATTGGTTTCTGTAAAGAAGCATTTTGATGCCGAGTATGGGCAGTCTCCGCACCATGGTATATTATCCGGCATCCTCCTTCTAGCCTCTCTAAGCATCACATAATTTTCCCCACTCCATATTTCCCCGATATCTCCATTCTTTAGGTCTCCTAAGATTACTGGGTTTACGCTTTTCATGTGCGCATTAACATAGACCGTATGCCCATAAGTGAACTCGAGACATGGCGTAACTAGACCATCCGACCTAACGACAGCGGTCGCCCTCTCAACATATGGGCATCTCCTATCCTTGGCATCAGGATATAGGTTTGGAAGCTTCAATTCTATATCCCGCTCATACGCAATCTTTCGACTAACTCCAAAAATATATTCAACATCCTCAATTATTGCAATCTTATCCATCGACTCAAAGAGCAGAGGGAGATTAATCCAGTATCCGCTCCTCTCAGCCTCACTCCAAAATTCCTCAATCATTTTGGATGCCTTAGTCTCAATATTTACGCCGTAAATTTTACAAAATGTCTCATAGATTGCCTCAAGCATAAGCCTCCGCCCATAGTTTAGGGTCGGCCTAACTATCTCAAAAGGTCTCCTACTTAATGTAATGTATACGGCGTTCTGAAAAATCTGCCTTGTATATGGTATGACATGCGAGACGAGGATGTAGTCGACATCCTCATTAGAAACCTCCTCGACTAGGTCGGGCAGATCCATAAAGTTGCTCTTCATTATAACGGCTTCAATGCCCAGCTTAAAAGAGCCGTTACTGCGCCTCTTCATTTTCGCTATATGGCGAAAGTTTCTGAGGATCGCTGTTGGCTCAGACCCCTCCCTAATATATTTGAGCTTAGCGATGTCGGCCGTATCTATTGAGAATGAGATGTTATCTACACCCAACCTCAACATCTTCTCGGCCAATTTCGGCCTCAATAGGGAGCCATTCGTGCTCATCATGATCTCGCCATCTTTCGGCATCCTCTCCCTCGCAACCCTAATCATTTCAATAATATTTGGATTAATGAGCGGTTCCCCAAGACCATAAAGGATTAATCTCTTAATGTGTGGAAACGCTGACTTGGCGATGCGCTTATATAAATCCATGTTTAAGTCCATCGGTTTAGCGTTCCAAACACGTCTTATACACATTTGACAATTAAAGTTGCATCTATTTGTCACCTCGATTTGCAGCGCCTCCGGATACTCTTTATCCATCGCCAACCCCTCATAGGGTATGAGGGCTTAATCCTCCAGCCAGCGGTGGGAAGATTGCCACAACATCTCCATCCTTCAACCCAATATTTCCCTTTAAATCCTTGATGTTTCTGCCATTAATCGCGAATATTAAGTCGTCTCTCACCATACCACGTTTCTCATCATAAACATCATCGTAGAATTCTCTGCCGAGAACATTTGATACGCTATTAATCAAACCTTTTATCGTTCCATCACACTCAATAATCAACTCTTTACTTCCATACTTCTTCCTAAACGTTGCGAACAATAGAACTTTAACAGATACATTTGGCATGCGATCTCACTGAGAATAATAGGGTGATGGAGAAATAAAAATAAAATGGTGGAATTGATATCCTAGCAGCCTGCCTCTAGAGTTCAATCTCAAGTTCCTTCAGCTTCTCAGCCGTCGGTATCCCGTTAACCCAGCCCCTAAGCCTATAATATTCCTCCTTCATCCGCTCCAGCTCAACAATGTGCCCCTTAGCCGGGCCTTCTGGCATGGGCTCCTCAAGGAGTCGTCTAGGCAATGTATCATCTTTTCCATCGAAGCCCAGCCTGTTTATTATAACCCTCTCAAGATTATATATTCTCTCCCCAATCCTTAGGATTTCATCCTCAGATAGGCTCCAGCCGGTAACAGCCGAAAGTAGGTCGGCGTAGTCCTTAACGCCCAGAGCGAACGTTGAGAATAGGCAGTTGACCGTCGAGTTAACGACGCATGCGAAATCCTGGAATAGCTTAGCCCACTTAGCCTTACCCTCAGGTGTTAGTGGGTCTATCTTTTCCGGTATCCCTAGAATCTCCACGGAAACTGTATAGCCGGTTACGTGGCATCCTCCCCTATTCGCCGTAGCATACTCTAGGCCAATACCCTTCATGGCCCTTGGGTCATAAGCTGGCATCTCAAGACCCTTAACGCTCATGGAGATCTCTGGATGCCCATAGATTTCACATAGCTTCTTTGAGCCTAAAGCCAAATACTTGCCAAAACCAACTCTATAGGCTGTTCGCCAAACAGCCTCAACAAGCGCGGTGGAGTTCCCAAACCTCAAGTCTAAGCCCTGAAGGTCCTCCTTCGGAATATAACCTCTTTCATATAATTCCATGGCAGCCGCTATCGTTGAGCCTAGGCTTATTGGGTCCATTCCAAACTCATCACAGTAGTGGTTGGCTTTAACTATGGCATCTAAGTCTTTAACCCCCGTTGAGCCTCCCAAAGCCCATATCGACTCGTACTCCGGTCCCTCTGTCCCAATTATCTGGAATGGACCTGATGGAACGCTTGTAACTCTACCGCATCCTATCGTGCATCCCCAGCAGGCTCTTCTGCCAGTCAAATATGTTTCGGCTAGTGTTTCACCGCTTATCTTATCAGCATATGGGTTTACGCCAGTCTGCCAATTCTTATAGGGTAGGCCACCAGCAGTATTAATAACATTTATTAGGATTGATGTGCCATAGGTCGGTAGCCCCTCACCGGTCACGCGGTTCTTCCTCATCGTCTCCAAGCATCTCCTTGAGACCTCCCTAAACTCGTCTGGGTTAGCCACTGGAACCTTCTCGTCGCCGGAGACAACTATAGCCTTAAGCTTCTTTGAGCCCATAACAGCGCCTAAACCAGTTCTCCCAGCAGCCCTATGCTCATCATTAACTATGCATGCCATGCGAACAAGGTTCTCGCCAGCTGGGCCGATGCAAGCAACACTCGTATTTTTGCCCCCAACTCTCCTAGACAGTATTCTACATGTATCGAAGACATTTTTGCCCCATAAGTCGCCAGCACTCCTCAGCTCAGCCACACCATTAACTATGGAGAGGTAAACGGGCTCCTCAGATGCACCCTCAATAACAATCATATCATAGCCCGAGAACTTTAGGAATGGACCCCACTCGCCACCAGAATTAGCACTCCCAATAGAGCCGGTCAGAGGAGACCTCAAGGCCATAACATGATATCTGCCAGAGCATGGAAAGCCTGGTATGCCAGTTCCAGGCCCAGTGGCGAAGATTAGGACGTTCTCAGGCCCTAGAGGATTTATATCTGGTGGTGATATACCCTTAAACTCATACTCCCTCAGATAATTATAAAGTATATAGACCGCGTATCCCTTACCACCCAAATATTTCCTAGCGACTTCCTCAAGTATTGGCTCGGTCCTTAATGCCCCGGTGGATAAATCAACCCTTAGAATCTTCCCCATATATCCGCCTGGCATAAGAAAACCTCCAAAAATATCTTCAGTGTATTAGATATTTAAAGTTTTAAGAAAGAAGTCAAGTTGGTAAAGAAGTCATCATTCACAAGATTTCTAGTGGTAAGCTAGAAATATATTACGTTGAATTCCTAAAACTTTCAGCGTAATTTTTCAGTCTCTCATATGCTTCCTTAGGCGAGCTAATTGTTAGGGATATTTTCTCGAAGGGGCATATATCATCTCCTCGCCTATTCATTATCTTTGGAACTATGGTATCATACTCAACTCTTATACCATACTCGTTTAGAGTGCTTAGCCCCAACTCACTTATGATTGCAGCGTAAACCTCGCCGGCACGGGAATATGCCAAGAGTAGGGCTGCGGCTCTTCCAACAACTTTATCTGCGACAGAAGATGATGAGAGATCCCCGCCCAAAACATTTATGGCCTGAATTAATCCGATTATGCCCTGAAACTTAGACTCGAAGATCACCTCTCCATCCCTAACTATCACCAATGATAAACCCCTCTCTTTCAATACCCTCTTCGCCATCTCAAGATCCAACGTCACACTCTCCAGCAGAAAATATTTTACAGAATAGAAATATAAAATGGATAGGTGCTAATTAGAGGTTTGCCGGAGGTTTACGCATTTGTCGAGCTCTAACCGCATCGAAAAAATGAAGAATATTTTAGTCAAGAAAGATGTTGATGCCATCCTGGTATCTGATGAGAAAAACATATATTATTTTACTGAGTTCCCCTGGGGCTTCAGACTCCTAATTCCAGCATCTGGAGAAAGTATCCTCTTTGTTCACTCAGTCAATTATGAGGCCGCCAAAGAAATCGCTAAAAACGTGAGGATCGACCTAATAAGAATCAATGAGAAAGCCGATGTAAAAATAGTGAGCGAAATATCAAAGCTAGGGTTTAAATCCCTAGGCTTCGATAGGATCAGCGCAACCGAGTATCTAAGAATAAAAGATAGTTTGAAGGATTTGAGGCTTGAGGCATTAGATGATGCAATCTGGTCGCTGAGGAAGATTAAGGATGAGGGGGAGGTAGCGCTAATAAAAAGAGCTGCTGAGCTGACAAGTCAGGGAATGAAGAAGGCTCTTGAGATCGTGAGGCCTGGGTTGAGGGAGTGGGAGGTTGCGGCCGAAATAGAATATGAGATGCGTAGATTAGGCTCAAGCGGAGTAGCATTTGATACTATTGTCTGCAGCGGGCCTGAATCGGCCTTTCCACACGGAGGCTTGGGTGAGCGGGAGATTAAAGATGGAGACATCGTTATAGTTGATGTTGGAGCGAAATACCGCGGTTACTGCGCTGACATGACAAGAACATTAATCGCTGGAAGAATGTCAGAGAAACAGAAAAACCTCTGCGAAATAGTTGCGGAGGCCCAGAGGTTAGCGATAGACCGGATAAGGGCTGGGGTGAGAGCGAAAGAGGTAGATGAGGTTGCTAGAAAATATATCGTGGAGAACGGATACGGCGAATACTTCGTCCACAGCCTAGGGCATGGAATAGGGCTAAATGTGCATGAGCCACCGGCGCTCGGGCCAATGAGCGAAGAAATCCTCCAAACCGGAAATGTTGTAACCGTTGAACCGGGAATATACATCCCAAGATTTGGCGGAGTACGTATAGAGGACACTCTTCTAGTGCTTGAAGATAAAGCAGAGAGATTAACTGACGAAAGAATTTCCTAAAATATTTCCCTAATCTTTTCTTTCTGATAGCCTCTAATAGGCGCCTAATTATCCTCCGAGCGATGAATGATAAAATAGGGAGTTTATGGAGACAATTTTGAGGCCTGCTCTCCCCCAACTCCCCAGTTACTTTTAGGAATCTCATGTAATATTACTTGCACATGTTCCGGCCTGATACCTATTTTCTCAAAAGCTTCAGTTATCCCCTTTATTATGGCAGCCTTTTGCTCCTCCGTCCTCCCAGACCACATCTCAACAATCACGATTGGCATAAACTTTTCACCCTGCTATAGCAATTAATAGAGCGAAAAATATTTAAATCTTAAAATCAGCAACCCACCCTAAAAAGGAATAGAATTTTTGTGTCCTAGAAATTTATTAATGTTGTGCGTCGAGTATTATTTCCCTTCCGTTTCTCCTAACGGTGCCTAAAGCTTTACCTAATCCAACCGCTATCAAAATCAACGTGAGGATGGTGAAAATTGTGAAAGATAGATCGAGCATCAGACCCACCTCCTCATAGTATTCCAAGACTCTCGAGATTCTCGTATCGATGCAGATACTCTATTCCCTTCTCGGTAGTTCTAATTATACTGATCTTACCATTTTCTCTAGTAATCAGCCCAGCCTTCTCGAGTCTTCTCAAGTACTCTTCAAGAAGCTTAAAGTTTATGTTCGCACCATAAACTATGCGCGTCTTTCTAGCTCCTCCCTTAGCAATACGGAGTATTTCAGCGGTTATCTCGGCGCGGCTTCTTCTCCTCTCACATGGGAGGTTAGTAACGCTCTTACTTAACATTTTTACTTCACCGAAGTACTATTGTAAAATAAGGCTAATTTAAACCTTTCTAGCCGAAAAAGGGAATAAAATTCAATAAAAGTAAAAAATATCAAAAAATTTTCCATAAAAGTGAATTTTATTTGAAAATTGCCAGAAATGGAAGCTGCCAAAATTTTTTGCAGAAAAATGAAAATTGGAGCTGAAATTTTCCATCAATGGGAAAATGTTTATTGAATTCATAAATTTTAAATACTGAGTAAAAATATCTATTTAGCGAGGGACATGACGAAGAGAAAGAGATCTAAGCTTGAAGTTTACTTAGAAGTGCTACATGTAATAAGTAGAGGGGAGAGCAAGCCAACAAGAATAATGTATAAGACTAATCTGTCATGGATACCGCTGCAGGAGATCCTCAACTTTCTAGTCTCACAGGATCTTATAGAGGAGGTTGAGTCGGAGAAGAGGAAAGAGTACTTTATAACTGATAAGGGAAAGCGGGTCCTAGCATACTTTAAGAGCCTTACGGAACTATTGCCTTATGAGATTGCGGAGAGCCCATGAAACATCTTTAATGATTGAGAAAGAGAAGGGGATGAATGAAGCTCTAAACGGTTGGATCTTAGCGCTTTAATCTAGGCTCTCTCAACCCTAATTCTGTCACCGTTTTTAACGCTCTTAAAAACCTTTGGGTCTCCAATTATCTTTCCGAAAACGTTTACTGGATCGGCTGGTCTGATCTCACCTTTCCGGCTTATTGGCGTCGGGCCAAAGAATATGCAGAAGCCTCTTCCCGGAGGCCAATATCCTATATCTCCGACCTCAACTGTTTCCTGCGGGTTCTCCTCACCTATCTCCACCGGTATAGTGAAGTATACTTCGTCGCCCCACCTATTTGCCCTAGCCTCAAAGGGAAGCTTCTCCCATATCGCCGCAACGGTCTTAGGATTTTTATCTTCGAGGAGCTCGGCCTCAACAGTTCCTATCCTATCACTTATGATCTTAATCTTCTTCATGTAATTTATCCCTCCTCAAAAAGGTATTTGGAGTTGACTCTAATAATGTTAGCGGCACCACTATTCTGAGAAAAATGTTTTAAGGTTGGCTTACTTTTAGAATTTTTATGCGCGGAAAACTTAAAGCTAGTGTTATAGGCACCGGTAATTTGGGCTCCTGCATAGCGTATGAACTAGCTAATAGAGGTATCTTTGAGGAAATAGTCCTAGTAGATATTATTAGGGGTTTGGCTGAAGGAAATGCCCTTGATATTGGACAGGCAATAGCCCTCAGAAATAACACCGAAGTATATGCTGGAGATTATAGTGATGTTGAGGGCTCATATATTATTGTGGTTACAGCTGGCAAGCCCAGAACCCCTGAAATGAAGACTAGGCTTGAACTTCTCGAGGTGAATAAGAGAATAATTAGTGATGTGGCCCAGAATCTTCGGAGGATAGGTGGCGACGCCATAATAGTGACATTAACGAATCCAGTCGACATCATGAACTATCTCATGTGGAAATATACTGGTTTCCCACGTGAAAGGATTATTGGGAGTGCTGGCATGCTCGACTCAGCCAGATTAAGATATATTCTCAGCAGAAAATTTGGGGTGCCAGTCTTAGATGTAGAAGCCTATGTAATAGGTGAGCATGGGGATGCTCAAGTGCCAGTCTTCAGTAAAGTGAGGGTAAGGGGCGAGGCTAGAATCCTTGGAGAGGCGGAGAAATTCGAGATTATGGACGAAATTAGGCGCTCAGCCCTAGAAATCATATCAAAGAAGGGCGCAACAATTTATGCGCCGGCAAATAACACCGTGAACATGATCGAAGGCATTATAAGGAATGAGGGAAAACTCTATGTATGCTCTGCAATCTTAAATGGCGAATATAATTTGAGGGACATAAGTATCGGTGTACCCGCTATACTCGGTAGTGATGGCGTTGAAGAGATAGTTGAGTGGGATCTAGATGAGGACGAAAAGAAAATGTTCTATTCCGGCGCTGAAAGTATAAGGAGGACTATTGAGAGCATCCTCTAGCCTACGATTACTTTAAGCGCCCCCTCCCAAAGGTATTGGAAGTATTCTTTCGCAAACCTCACCAAATCTAGATGGTTTGACCAAAGCATTATTGATGGTTTAGGGTCTCCTAGAACGAGCATAACTTCACGTCCATCAATAATTACTCCACCACCAAACATCTCATCTCTAAATCTAACCTCACCTAATGAGGCTAGGTCGGCTGGAACCTCCTCTCTGCTGGAAAGCCCGGATAGCATTATTAGCAGCCTAATCCGCGAAGTGTTTATTTCCCTAAGTATTGGCAGAGTAATGTTGATTAATGGAAGCATAGCCTTTGGCGCGGCCACCAAAATCTCCCTTTCAGCCCCACCAAGCATCTCTTTTAGCTTTGCAATTGCATCAGTTAGGCTTCGAAATATCCATACATCCGGCTTCTCCTTAATTCCACGCCTCTCATAGGCTGGCTGGAGCTCGGAGAGAACAATCCTCTGCCAGACACCCATCTTATTTTCAATACGCATTCTAGTCTCCTCAAGTGCTTCTCTGGGAGACTTGGGATAGTATAGTCTAGGCCGTCTCTCCTGACTCCTTATCCAACCCTTGCGCTCCAGAGAATTTAGAACCTCATATATTTTTGAGTAGGGTATATTGGTATCCTCACTTATACGACTCGCCGTTGAGAGACCAGTCTTTAGGAGGTGGAGATATGCCCTAATCTCGTAGTCTGTTAGGCCCATCTCGCTGAGAGCCATCTTCGCCTCTTCACTCACAGTTTCACTCATCCTTTTCACCGTATGAAAAGTTTGAAAAATCTCTTATATGTCTCCCGATTTATCTTTAGTCTGAAATATACTCATGTTAGTGGTGAATATATGAAAGAGATTAAATGGACGAAGAGTATATGTCCTGAGTGCCTAAAGGTTTTGGACGCACTGATATTCGAGGAGAATAATGTCGTGTATATTAGGAAAGAGTGTCCGGAACATGGGGCTTTCCAAGACATTTACTGGTCAGATTACGAAATATATGAGAGGGTGAAAAAATTCGATTATATCGGCAGTGGGCTGGAGAACCCAAGGACCCTGACAAAAAACGGATGCCCCTACGACTGTGGTATATGCCCGCAGCATAAATCTCATACTGTGCTCGCGATAATAGACGTAACAAACCGCTGTAACCTACGCTGTCCAGTCTGCTTTGCAACCGCCGGAACAACTGGCTACGTATATGAGCCAACTAAGGAGGAAATAAGAAGTATGCTTATAAATCTGCGTAGTAATAGGCCGGTTCCGGCCGACGCCCTACAATTTTCCGGCGGCGAGCCAACTATTAGGAAGGATCTGCCCGAACTCATTAGGATGGCGAAAGACTTGGGCTTTAAGCATGTTGAGGTCAATACTAACGGTCTTAGGATGGCTTCAGATCTAGATTTCTGCCGAGCCCTTGAAGAGGCTGGTGTCAGCACGATATACTTGCAGTTTGATGGTGTAACGCCAGAAGTCTATAAATTCACTAGAGGCGTTAACCTAGTTGAAATAAAAAAGAGGGTTATTGAGAATTGTAGGAAGGCTGGAATCGACAGCGTAGTTCTCGTCTGCACGCTCATTAAGGGCGTTAATGATAAGGAGGTTGGCGACATAATTAAGTTTGCTGTGCAAAATTTTGATGTTGTCAGATGCGTAAACTTTCAGCCAGTTTCATTATGTGGCAGAATACCTGCAGAGGAACGTATGAACATGCGTATAACAATACCCGACTGGATGAAGCTCGTTGAAGAGCAGACGGATGGTCAGATAAAGGTTTCGGACTTCTACCCAGTGCCAACAGTAGTTCCAGTTTCACGAGCTGTTGGAGCAATCAAGAACAAGCACTATGTGGAATTCACCGCCCACCCGCATTGCGGGATGGCAACATACGTCTTCGTGGAGAATGGGCGCATAATACCGATAACCAAGTACGCAAATGTTGATAAGTTCATGGATTCTATGAGAAAGGTTTATGAAGAAGCTGAGAAAGGACATGGGACAAGGGCTAAAATGCATCTTCTAGGGGCCCTAAGACATGTAAAATTCACTATGCTTAGAAGATATATATGGCCTGTTCTGAAAACTGGAAGTTATAAAGCATTAGGAGATCTGCATAGAAGGATTCTTATGATATCGGCAATGCACTTTATGGACCCATATAACTTTGATCTAGAAAGGGTGCAACGCTGCGTCATACATTATGCAACCCCAGACGGGCGTATAATACCATTCTGCACAATGAACTCCATACATAGGCCGATTATTGAGAAAGCGTTAGGCATTCCAATTGAGGAGTGGATGGCGAAACATAGGGTTGATGTGAGCGCAATTGCTTAGACCAAGAGAAACCTATAAATCTAAGATCTAACCTCTCATCTCTCTTAAGAAAGAATATCCTAGATGGTGTTAGATAATGGGTGGAAAAAAGAAACTAACTTTATCGCAAGCAGAGAAAGCCCTAATGAGGGAGGCCCAAAAGAAGGAGGGAAAGAAAGAGACTAAAACTAAAGAGCCTGCACGCGTAGAAAAGAAAATTGCTGGAATAATTCCGCCAAATCCAAAGGATGAAAAGGTCATAAAGGAAATACAACGGATGAAGGTTTTAACACCCTACACTATAGCCTCACGCTTCAATCTACGTCTAAGCGTCGCCAAAGACTTCTTGGAGGAACTATGCCGGCAGGGCATAATCGCTCACGTCTCAAATGGCAGACACATAAAAATTTACAAGCCCATGTAATTACAACTTACTTGCACTGACCGAGCGTAATTAACATTACTAAAAAGAAGAAAAAAGATAGAGAATTATTAGTTTATTTTCGGAGACTTTTTCAGCAGCAACAAGATAGACGATATGATCATCAATGCAATTAGTGGGGCCAGTCCAGTGAGTTCTGGTATGATGAGGCCGCTAAAGGTAAAGGTGAGTTCATTAACGGGTGTGGGATCATTTGCAAAGCCAAAGAATGCTTGCAGCTGAATGGGTGGTTGAGGAAACATGGGATTAATATACCAGCCTCTTAACATCGGGTAACTTACAGTGCCTGGTTCAGAGGATACATAGGAAACTGTTTCATTAGAGAGTATTGCTAGTTGAACAATTGAGGATAAGAACCAGCCTTCAGAGGATGCATACTCTGATGGCTCAAGCGATTCAACATTAAGCAAGTTTAGAACATCTATTTTGTGCGGGCCTCCTCCAACCGGTATGCTAGTAAAGTATCCTACGCTCATAGAGTAAATCCAATCGAAGCCTCCGCTCTCCTTAGAGGCGCTAACCTCAATAAAGGCATTATCTTTATTGCTCATGGGAATAAACGTGAGTGTGAAGCCGCCCAAA
>JAGTQA010000030.1 GCA_018396975.1 Candidatus Bathyarchaeota archaeon
TGCTCAATAATATACCATTCTGTGCCCCCAACAGTTTTGCAGAGTTCGATGAAATCCTTCCACATCATCTCACCCTCACCTATCAGGGCCCTCTCATCTCTTGAGGAAAACTCTTTCAGATGAACAGACTTCGCCCTACCCGGATAACGCCTAATAATATCTAATACTCCTTCTGGGCTCACCCCACCATGCATCGCATTTCCCGTATCTAGCTGCATTATAATCTCTGGGTTAGCGGCGTCAAAGAATATGAACCATGGTATCTTCCCGTTTATGGGCTGGAACTCCACTGCATGGTTATGGTACCCTAAAAACATACCTTCATCCCTCAGCCGCTCGGAGATCTCATTAAATAGTCTTGCAGTCCTAAGCCAAGTCTCCTCAGAATCCCTCATGTTCTCCGGCAGCCAGGGAACTATGAGAAACCTATTTTCGAGTTCGCGGTTGAACTCCACCGTCTCCTTTAGCCTATCTCCTAGTAGGGTATCTATCCCTATATGTGTTCCAGCAACTTCAAGCCCCAGGTCATCAAGAATCTTCCTCAGATCCCTAGCCCTCCGCCCATAGTATCCGGCAAACTCGACGCCCTCATAGCCCATCTCCGCAATCGCCCTTAAGGTTCCCTCAAGATCGCGGGCACAATCCTCGCGGACAGACCAGAGCTGTAATGCGATCTTCATCTTAGACATCGTGATCGCCTCAATCCCCTATTACTCCCATCATCTAATATATTGCTTTTGCCAAAAACATTAAGTGCGCCGTGGTGAAAACCTTTAGGTGGTTGGTGGATCTTATGAGTGGTAGGGTCTTAAACTTCGGCGTTATCGGCGTCGGCGTCATAGGTAGAACACATCTGCAAGCTCTAATGGCTCAGAAGAATGCTAGGGCCATAGCGCTAGCCGACATAAATGAAGATGCACTCAAATTTGCCGCTGAAAAATTCAATATTGAAAAGTGCTTTAGAGACTACCATGATCTCCTAGAACTAAAGGATTTAGACGCTGTTATAGTTGCTACACCACCATTCAATCACGCCGAAATAACATGTGATGCCGCGGCGGCCGGAAAACATGTTCTATGCGAGAAGCCTATGGCCATGAACTCGAGGGAGGCTGCCAAAATGGTTGAGGCTTGTAAAAGGGCCGGTGTCAAGCTGGGCATATGTAGCGCTAGGTCGAGGCTAAGCCCGCAGGCTGAGATGGCAAAACAGTATATTGATGGAGGTAAGCTCGGTAAGATATACTATGCTAGGTTCACAACAATCCGCCGTAGGGGTAGGCCTGGAATAGACATACTTAAGGAGTCTAAGTGGTTTCTGGACTCCTCTAAGGCTGGCGGTGGGGCGCTTATAGATATAGGCTGCTACGACATAGACTTAGCGCTATACCTTCTAGGAGATCTAAAACCAGTATCGGTAAGCGCTACAACCTTTAGGGGTGTTGGTGGAAGACTTAGACTGGAGACGAGGTATGATGTTGAGGAGCACTCCTCGGCATTCGTTAGGTTTGAGGGTGGCTTATCTATATCCTTTGAGACCACGTGGGCGGCCAACATAAACCCATATCAGGAAGTGCTGATCTTCGGCTCTAGGGGCGGGTTAAGACTTAACCCATTCACATACTTTGGTGAGAAGGATGGTAGAGGAGTTGCAATATCATATGATTTAGGCGTAGATTGGACTTCTATCCAGAACCTGCTAATAGAGGATTTCGTCATGGCATGTCTAGAAGATAGGCCTCCACGAACGCCCGGCGAAGACGGCCTAAAGGTTATGCAGATAATTGATATGGCGTATAAGTCGGCCAAGCTCGGTAGGGAAGTGAGAATCGAGGAAATATAATATGATCACCCGGTGAGATAATAAAATTGGCTGAGGGCGGAAACTTTTCAGTATTACTGGACGCTGATGGACTAAAAGCCTCTTAATGCGAAAACCATATTCCTCATACTGAACATTACAGCCACTATAAGGAGAACGCACAGCACCATAAACACAATATATCTATACGGTTTTCTTGGAGAGAAGAGTTCCGGAAGGTTAAGCCTTAAAAATGGTATCATAAAGGCGGTTCGCCTAGAATATTCTATATACCTCTGATCATATTTTTTGATTAGATCCCTCTCTTCTAGGCTTGCCAGAATCAAGTAACCGAAGAGGAGAATTATCCACGCGATAAATGATATTGGCCTAAGAGACCTGATAGTTATTCCAAGGGTTAGGAGAATGAGCCCCAGATATTGCGGGTGCCTAACAAGCCCATAAATACCGCTGGTAAGCAGACCCCCACCCTTCCCTAAATTTGTTATCCACGCGGCGAAGGCGAGTAGGAAGATTACTGAGCCAACTGCCAACAGTGAAAGGTCTATGATGCCCCACCTAAAGAGGGTTGGAAGGAGGATATTATCCTCGTCAGTTTTAATGGCATAGGTTAGCCAATATAGGCTCTCACCCGGATGAAACGGATCTTGCACATCTTTAAGGAGAATCCATAGCTGTGTTAGGATGGCATAGGCCCCTATCGGGAGAAACATTACGAAGAATAGTGGATTAAAGATCACTACTATTGAGGGTATAAGATTGATTAGTGCGATTGCTCCAGCAACAACCCTCCTTAGGAATGCATAAACCCTCATCTTCAAGCGGCATCCCCAAACATTACACGGGCCGTTTAGATTTTCTTTTCAGAATCAAATATTTTAGTCTAGAGATTAGAACAGTTTATGAAGAGAGGACTGCCAACCGCATTTAATATAGTTAAGGCCTAGACCACCCCACTTATAATGCTTTTTCTAACTCTTCTCTTTAGCCATGCAATTATGAAATCCTCGATCCTACTTCGGTTATATGGGTCTTGCCAGGCATTCTCAAGGGCCTCGCAGACATTTAATCCGCCAGCCAACCCAAAATAATTCAGCAGCTCCATATAGAGCCTATCCTTCTCATTCTCACTCAAGTTAACCTTAATCATGTTTCTGCTTAGAACATCATTAAGTATTAACGTGAAGATAAGCTTGCTCATTCAGCACCCCCACTAGAGGATATAAGGTAAAGGTGGAAATTAAAGTTTTCATGCTATTCTACTTCCTCAAACCTGTCTGGCGGAATATAATTGCCGAAGCGCTCTCTAGCCTCCATTAGGCGCTCAGCCTGCTCATTCAATATCTGGAGGAGCTCTTTAGGCGTATCATAAACTTTACTTGTCCAGAACTCTTTCACCCGCTCAATCTTACGCAGATTCTCCGGAACCCGTATAGTGAACTGCCTTACATAATCTTCCCTTGAGTAATCCTTGTTGAGAACCTGTCTGAAGAGGCGGACTAGATCCTCATATTTTGGGATTAGGCCTGTCGGGGTCTTTATTGCCCCCACATCCCTATGTACGCGGAGCTCTATCCACTTTATCCAGACATGCTTATCTCTAGGATTATTTAGGAAGAACCCGGTTTTCAGGTCCCGCAGGAAATAGTTGGCGCCGAAGATTATGGGCTGCCTCTTAAGGCGCCTACCAAACTCCAGGTAGTGCCTAATGTACTGCCCAAGCGGTATCGAGATGAAGTCTTGAATACTCATTACATTTATCTCGTATTTGCCCTGCTCCTCAGTAATGGCAAAGGTCGTCTCGGTCTCCAGGGAGGCTCCATAAGCGATAATTCCATGCTCCCAGCTAAAGGACTGCTGTATGGGCACATAAGCCCTATAATCGCGCCCACCATAAATTATCGCGCCTAGCTCTACCCCTAGGGGGTTGTCTAATTCAGGATCGCAGTTCGGCAGAGCCTTAATAGATATCGTGTAGCGGGCATTCTCGCTGGCTGGAGGTATCTCCTTACCATTCGGCCCCCTCTTACCCTTAAACCATTTCCCCGAGAAATTCACTCCCTCACTCGGAAGCTCGCATCCCATCCCAAGCCACCAGGGTTTAGCATCCTTAACGAGGACGTTAGAGAATATTATTTCGTTTGGACTCGTAAGCACCTTATAGAGCAGTGGATCATCAACCGGGTTAACGTTCTTGAGAATCCCCAACACTCCTGCCTCAGCATTCACGGCTCGGCAGATTCCGTCAATATTGCGAACATAGGCGATATCATCGGCAAGTATGGTTTCCCCTGGGAGCATCGCTGTTGATGTCTTGCCACAAGCGCTTGGAAATGCCCCAGCAACATATGTTTTACGCCCTCCGGGGCCATGAACCCCCATTATCATGAAGTGCTCCGCAAGCCAACCCTCTCGATAGGCCTTTCGAATCGCTAGGCGGAGCGCAAGCTTCTTGAAACCAACGGAGTTCCCAGCGTATTGGGTGTTAACACTATAAACGGTGTTTGTCACATAATCAATGTAGATGCGCTTTTTCTCATAATCTACGCTTATCATTCTCTCATCTAATTTGCCAGCGGAATGGAGCGTCTTAAAGAACTCTGTCTCCGGACCCATTTTGAGAAATGTCTCATATCCACTGCGGTAGAGGAGACTTACTGAGTGAGCCACATACCATGAGTCTGTGCACTCCATGCATGGGATCGTGAATATTGAGTTTGCCGGGCCTAGAATCAAGAACCTTACAATCATTGTGCGCCCACTCATCGAGTTCCTAAGCAAGCCTAAAATTTCCCTCAAGCCCTCATCCCTATCAATCTGCTTTAATGCCGGATCTAGGAAGTCACCCTTAGGAACCAGAAACTTAGTTACCTCCCGATCCCGTCCCTGATCGAAGTATCCATCAAAGTGGAATGTATGGCCTGGTGTAGATAGGGCAGCGCACTCCTCACCGCTGGCAATCGCCATATGCTTAATGTACGCTATTTCATCGGGTGTGTCACTACAGACAAATATGTCTCTTGGATTGCATAGTTCGGCTGCCTCGGCAACGAATTGATGGACCCTAAAATCTGGTATCGCAAGAAGCTTTTTGAGGTTATCATTATCCATCCTACACCTTAACGTCTCTAAATATTCGCTTGCTTTCTGCATTTCTCCTTCGCCTCTCTCCAAATTTATGGTCTCTTCGTCAGCTAAGTCCGCCTAGTCCCTTATAATGATGGAAACGTGAATATAAATTTTACTTAAATCGATAAATAGTTACGAAAAACGTAAAGAAGGAACTAATATGACCATTACACCCCCTTTCCAAGTAGGCTACCTATCACGAGCTGAGCAACCTTAGCCCCACTTAGCAGCATACCCCCAAATATTGGCCCCATACGCGGCGTCTGGTCTACTGCCGCAACCGCCATGCCAGCAATGAATAGGCCTGGGCAGATCTCCCTTGTGCCCTCAAGGACAAGTTCTTCGGCGCGGTGAGCCCACATAGACTTCTCGCCCTTAATGGCTATCTTGAGCTCCGGAATTTTTCTAGAGGCGACCGAAATGACTTCTGCATCGTGCCCTGTGCAGTCCACTACTGCCCTTGCCTTAATTCCTATGGGGTCAACGTGTAGCCCAGCCATTATGACAGATGTCCACTGGACAACTACCCCAATTATTCGAGGTGGATCTCCCCTATAAATGAGGTCATCGACGGTTACGCCCAGAATTATCTTTGCACCATAATCTATGGCTTTAGAAGCTAGTTTAGCCATCATCTCAGCAGCATCAAGGGTGTAGAGGCCGTCTTCAAGGGGTTCTAGCCTGCAACCAGCTTCCTCCAGAATCTTGTTCGCTGGTTCCTCCACAACGATCTTGTGAAACTGCATTCCTCCCCCGCCGATTCCGCCCCCAAAGGAGAGCCTCCTCTCAAAAACAACTGTTTTTAGGCCAGCTCTCGCAATATACATTGCAGCCGTAAGTCCGGCTGGGCCCGCCCCAACAATCACTACATCCGTCTCGGCTATGTTGAGCCAATCCTCCATGGACCTTCGAATTATCGCCCTTGTTATCTTCTCCTCTTCGAATCCCCTAATTCTAATCGTCATAGCCCACCAACCACACCAAATTAACATGGATATGTTTACTGAGGCTAAGAATCCCCAAAAGGTTAAATTTAAGTTTTATTCTGTCGGAGGGTTTTCTTTTGCACTGTTAAACATACTTCACAGAATTTTAGGGCTATATCCTCCTGGCTTATGCTTCCTGACGCTATTTCCCGTGCAACGTCGCTTGCAACCGACTGTATCATTGGTAGGACGCTTACAAACCGCTCCAGACTCTTATGCCCGCGCTTTAGGCGTAGATACTGGCTTATGGCCGCTTGTGTTGTTCCAAGCTTTTCTGCAACCTCCACTTGTGTGAATCCATACTTTTCAATTAGCTCCTTAGCGATGTAGGACCTGAATATTGGTAGGAGGTATCGGCCAACAGTCTCGCATGGTGGATACGTTTTAGCTCACCCTAAATCAATTAGTATAAGTGTGTTATATTTATTTTTTCATCCAGATAGCATATTGAATGCTGCCATAAGCCTGTAGATTATCCCGCCAGCGAGGATGGCGAATAATATTTCGACCAGCGCTATTACTAGGGCTCTCCTCCACCCAAACTCTCTAACGCAAGCAGCTATGGTGGCTACGCATGGGATATAGAGCATTACCACTAGGGCGAAGATAAACATCTGTAGCGGTGTTAGGATGCTTTGGAAGTCTGTTGTTCCGAGAAGAGATGCGAGCATTATTAGTGTCAGCTCCTTCCTCAGTACACCAAATATCAGTATTACGCCAGTTATCTCCGGAAGGCCTAGCCACCAGACGGTTATTGGGCTTAGGGCTTTAGAAATAGAGTCTAGGAAGCCGAGCATCTCTATCAGCTTAATTATTGTGCTGCTTGCGATTATAAGTGGGAAGGATATTTTGAGGAACTCCCACAGCCTAAACCATGTCTGCTTAAGGACGGTCTTTGCATGTGGAATCTTGTAATCAGGCATCTCCATTATTAGCGCTGTCGGCTCTCCGGGCAGCATCTTAAAAGCTATTCTTCCGAGGATGAAGACTATTGCCAGATTTATTATGTAGAGCGCTAGCGCCCACTGGATACCTAAGAAAGACCCGACAAGCCCCAATATAACGGCGGTTCTAGCCGCACAGGGTATCAGCGTTACAACAAAGCCCGTGAGGAGCCTCTCTCTTTCAGTCTCCATTATCCTACATCCTAGGCATGCTGGGACATTACATCCGTAACCAAGCATTATTGGGATGAAGGCCTTACCATGCAACCCTATTTTATGCATTATTGTGTCCATTAGGAAGGCTGCCCGAGCCAAATATCCGGAGTCCTCAAGAATGTATAGTATCAAGTAGAATGGTATGAGATATGGCAATGCTATAGTTATATTCGCTATTAAACCCTCCATGAGACCGCCCCAAACAATCACTTTTAGAGGGCCTAGGCCAAGAATAGACTCGAATAGCGGCTTATAGCTGTAAAGGAGGGTGCCTAATATTTCAGAGGTGAAACCGCCAAATGTAAAGATTGCCTGTAGAGCTCCAAGAACCACCAAAACCATTATTGGGTAGCCCAAAATTTTATGGGTTGTCAAATCATGTATTCTCTCACTTATTAAGGGCTTTATGCCCGGAAGAACCCGCTGCACCTCCCTTGCTATTCTACCAGCAGCCTCGTAGCGCTCAGATGTTATCACGGTTGGGCATGGGTGACCGTGAATCCTCTCAATTTCACTAGCCAATTTCTCCGCCAGCTTAAGGGCCCTCGGGCTTATCTTGCGTATCTCCCTCTCAACCTGCTCGTCGCCCTCTAGGAGCTTTATCGCCACCCACCTTACCGGATACTTGAGTTGAGCGCCCTTAAGCTCCTCAATTAATTTCTCGATTCGCTCCTCAATCTCCACACCATACTTTATCACATTAGCCCTAGGCACCCCCTTCTCAATTGTCTCGATGGCTTTATTAAGCAGCTCATATATACCCTTCCCCCTCACGGCGATTGTTGGAACAACTGGAATGCCTAGAACCTCTTCAAGCTTTTTATGATCAATTTTTATTCCCTTCTTCTCAGCCATATCGATCTGATTTAGAGCCATGATGAGCGGAGCCTCAAGCTCAATTAATTGTAGCGTGAAGAATAGGTTCCTTTCTAGAGCCGATGCATCTACAACATTTATCACTAGGTCCGGTTTTTCAGCAGCTATATACTCCCTAGAAATTAGTTCCTCAAGCGAGAATGTGGATAGGGAGTATATGCCAGGTAAATCAATAACATCAATTGTGTAACCCCTAAAATGGAGTGTTCCCTCAGCCTTCTCAACTGTTTTACCCGGCCAATTGCCAATATGCTGATGTAACCCAGTTAACTGGTTAAATATCACCGACTTTCCAACATTTGCATTCCCAGCCAAGGCTATCCTAAGCCTCTTCTCGGTCACCTCTGAACCTCCACAGTAATCCTTTTAGCCATGCCCCTGCCAAGCGCAAGCCTATAGCCCCTAACATAAATTTCAACAGGACCATTAAGCGGTGCGGACTTAACCATTGTGACCTTCGTACCTGGAGTTAACCCCATATCTACAAGTCTCTTCAGGAGACCCCATCGCTTGCCATGTCCAAATCCAGCCTTTATCGAGGTGATTATGCCGGTTTCACCTTCTCTCAGATCCGTCAGCGGCACTTCCACCATTGGCCAGTTACCTCCATTAACGTGCTTAGATTTGAATCCTACGAATCATTATGGACGAGGCGACTTTCCGATTCAAGGCTTGGACTTTACCATCGATTTTAATGGCTATTGGGTCATTTAGTGGGCCTTTATCAACGATCTCGATTTGCTTCTTCGGCCTTATTCCGAGCTTACTAAAGTATCTTAGGAACTCCGGCTTCTCCTCAATTATCTTGACGATGATCACCTTCTCGCCGACCTCAGACATAGTGAGGGGGTAGGCTCCCTCCTCAATTATTTCGCCAAGCTCGGTTGGGATTGGATTTCCATGGGGGCATGTCTTAGGATAGTTTAGGACGCGCTCAATCTTTTTGGCGATATCCTCGCTTATCCAATGTTCAAGGCTACATGCGATCTCATGGGACTTCTCCCACTCAACTCCTAAAAAGTCCGCTAAGAGACATTCTAGAAGCCTATGTCTCCTAATAACGCTAATAGCGATTTTTCGCCCCCTATCCGTCAACTGAACACCTTTATAGGGCTTATGGATTACGAGGAGATCCCTCTCAAGTCTATCAATGGTATTAGTGACCGTTCCCGGAGCAACCTCAAGCATAACAACAAGATCACTAGTTCTAGCAACACCACTACGCTCCTGAAGCCTATAGATGGTCTCGAGATATTCCTCGACGGTAGCGGAAATTCTCTTTGGCATAGATATTTTTCCTCTTTACGACTGACCTAAAAAATAATTACGACTAATCGTATTTAAGCATTCACTTTACTATCGAAGAATGGTTGTTAGGGCGCTATAACGGCGACTTTAACCTGCTTAACGCCCTTCTTAGCCATAAGCTTCTCCGCTAGGCTCTTTATCTCGCTAACCTTTCCATTGACGGCTATTATCTCTAGGCATTTATCCTCCTCTAAATGTATATGTGTGGTTGAAGATATTATATCCTTAAATTTATGCTGTATCTCTACGATCTTCTCTAAAAGGCCCGGCTTATCTAGATAATATAGGATTAGCACGGCCCCAGCCACACGCTCCGTCTCCATCTGAGTCCACTTAAACTCGCTTATGAATGTTCGCATTGCATCATGAATGGCCTTTGAACGATTCTCATAGCCTATGCTCGTCCAAATATTATCGAATTCTTTAACGAGACCTGGTGGAAGTGAGACACTAAAGCGCACAACACCCCTCTTAACTTCAGACATATGGATCACTGGAGGATCTTTCTCAAGGACAAAATTAGTGGATTCTACTTTTATTTCTTAGCCCCTGTGGCTGGTGGTGCTCTAAAATTTTATATAGCAGTATTACAGTTTTATCTTTTCGTAACATTCATTTAAAGGAGGTTTATGTATGCCATACTTCAGCAGTCGGGAGATTACCCTAATTATAGTATTCTCCGTCCTCTGGGGCATTTTAAACTCACTTCTATCACCCATATTCTTTAGAATGACAAATCTACCTTTCCTCTGCGATCTGATAGGCTTCTCAGTTTTGGCGCTCACGGTATGGTGGATAAGGAGGATTGGGGCGGCATCGGCTGTGGGTCTATTAGCAACAGTAATAAACTTTGTATTTAATCCTGGAGGCGTTCATTTTCTAGGCTTTACTGTGGCGAGCATAGCCTTCGATCTTATGACGTATCTTGCTGGATATAAGAGAATCTTTAAAAATAGGTTCTTCATGGTAATATTGATGCTTCTCTCGTCGGTTGTATCGGCTGCTATAGCGGGCTCCATAATAGGGGCTTTTTTCATGTCACCAGCCGCATTAGAGAGATGGGGAGGGGTTCTAGGCTGGGCTGGGCTCCATGCTATTGGAGGAATTATTGGGGGTTTTGTAGGTATAGTGATAATTGAATCTCTTATTTCCAGAGGCTTCGTTCCTAGGGGCGGCTAGGATCATTTTTTAGGGATTCCCTAACCGCCTCTAATTTTTTATCGACATCCTCCAGTCCTAGACGCTTAAGCTCCTCAGATTTTGGCACACCATTCTCGTCCCAGCCTACAATCCCATAATATTCTTTTATCGACTCAACCATTCTATTCCTATCCACAGCCTTCCCGCCGTAAGGACCCTTAGTTAGGGGTTCATACCATCTCTGGGGAACATCATCGTGAACCCTTGGATCCCATTTTAGGTCCGGTCCTCCAAGGAGGAGCGTTGCCCTCTGGATATGCAGTATTCTGCGCGCCATAACATTAAACCATTCATCTGGGGTGATCTTCCAGCCTGTGACAGCCTCCATCAACCCCCATAATGCTTCCTGCGCCTCTTTGCTGAAGAAGTTAAACCAGCATACAACGCTTGAATCGTATAGAATTGCATTAAGCTCGCTGTTTCCATGGTCCAGCGGTATGTAGGCGACAGAAGTGTGATCTCCTCCCTGAACTGAGCATGGATACGACACGTAGTGTGGATAATCCTTTCCGCTTCTTATGCCATGTGCACCTATCGCTATGCCCTTACATGTCACAGCATACTTCGTAACATCCATACCCTTCATCTCACTAATCTTTAGAGCAGCCCTATATGTTCCCTCTGCGAGGACATCCCCTATCCCCCTTCGCTCAACAATTATTTTCAGCAGCTCTGAGAATGCCTTGGCGTCACCCCAATTAAGATCTATGCCCCCTAAATCTTCCCTAGTTAATATACCTCTCTGATAAAGCTCCGCGGCGAAGGACAGTAGGTTGCCGGTCTGAATTCCGCAGAAGCCCAGCTCATCTATAAGCGCGGTTAAATAAATGTTTCCTTCGGGCTTAAATATGCCGAGGTTTGGGCCGAGATAAGCTTGATTCTCATAGTCGGGGTTATCGGTTATAGAGCCCTTAAACGGTCCAAAATTAATGACGGAGAGCTTTAGGCATGTTGTGGCGCAGCCATAGTCTCCCCAGAACCTCTTAACCCAGAAAGGCTCAAATTTATCGACGCCGAAGCTCTTCTCATCATGCCACTCTTCCTGCCAATTCATAACCGGCTCTGAGCTTATCCCTGCGCCAACCTCATATCCGCCGGAGCCAGTGCCCCAGCGCCTAAAGAACTCCATGCTGAGAGAAGCCCTAATAATCCTATTAACACACTCCATGGTTTTCTCCATATCATGCACTTCTGGAAGAGGCCCTGTCCCCTTAACTAAAATCGCTTTAAGCCCCTTTGATCCCATAACCGCCCCATAACCGCCATATCCAGCCGCATGCGACCACTTAGCTGAAACCACCGCCGTTCTACATAGCCTTTCACCAGCTGGACCAATATACAGCATCGACGGCTCCTTTAGGAGGCCGCGGCCACGATATCTACTCTCAAATTCTTTTCTGGCCTCCTTAATTAGGGCTAACACTGTTTCCTTCGCACCTTTGCCCCAAACATGGCTTGCATCCCTCAATTCTATATCTGAATCCTTAATCAGTAGATAAACTGGCTTCTCAGATTTGCCAGTAAATATTATCCCATCATAACCGGCACATTTAAGGTCTATTGGAAATTCGCCTCCAATGGTTGAGCCCACTATACCGTTGCTCTGCGGCGATTTACCTGAAACGCAGATTCTGCCTCCTGGAGCGAAGCCCGTGAGCGGGCCAGTAAGCACCAAAAGAATATTCTCTGGACCTAATGGGTCCACTTCGCTCCATATGCTTCCAAGGCGATCCCAGAGAATTTTAGATGCTAGCCCCCTTCCACCAATATATTGCCTGAGAATATCCCCGCTGATTTTAGTCTCCTTTATGTTTCCTGAAGATAGGTCTATTTCGAGAATCTTGCCAGCGTACCCCTTCATCTCAAATCTCCCCAGCTATCTCCTCGCCATATATGATTCTGGCTAAATCCTTAGTTATCTCCTCCGGGGTTTTCGCATATAGTTTGGCACTATAGCCAACGAATCCCCTAATAAGCTGCAGTGCATTCCAGCCACCCTCACTACAGACTTTAACACATTTCGGATCCCCATCACACAGGTCGCATATAACCGCATAATTATCTCTCGGATGAATATAGGGGACTTTGCCCGGACAAGCATCGATACATCGGCCACACGCAATACACTTCTCCCTATCAACCAGCACAGCCCCCGTCTCCCTACTAGTGGATAGGGCTCCCACAGGACACGCATTAACACATGGATAGTCATGGCACTGAACACATAGATGTGGGATCTCTATTCCCGGAACAAGCATGAAAACCCTTATCCTAGAGGCTTCAGGCCATATCTTCCCCTCATGGCTTAGGGAGCAGGCAATTTCACACCTTCTGCATCCACTACAGTTAATATAATTTCTATAAATCCATATGGGGGATCTCTCCGTCCACACACTCCGTCACCCTTTTAAATTAGAACATAATAGCCAACACACTGGCTATTATAATTTTTGTTTGATGGCTCCCCATAATACTACCTAAAAAGATTAGATTTTCCAGCATTTTTCTAAAGATTAATTACTTTCTGGGTTAGTTTGGGATCGTTCAGGCTAATAAAAAGCGAAAAGCTTATATATTTAATGAGGCCCTTAGAGGTTTTTACGGGTCTGATGATCTAATATCGATTCCGACTCCTCTCATGAGGAATCGTATTTTGTGAAGTTACCCGGCTTAGGTAGAATTTCCCATATGGTGGGAGGTGGAAGGTCGTATGGAGGCTGAAGAGGAAAATTTTGAAGTAAGACCCGTACGGATGATTATAGTTGATAAGTGTCCTGAGTGCGGTAGCACTAACCTTATTAGTGACCCTGATTCTGGGGAGGTTATTTGTGGTAATTGTGGTCTAGTTGTTCAGGAGACCGCGATAGATAAGGGTCCTGAGTGGAGGGCATTCACGCAGGAGGAGAAGGAGAGCCGGAGCCGCGTTGGTATACCAACATCCTTCTCAGTTCATGATAAGGGTTTATCGACCGCTATTGATAGGATTGATCGGGATGCTCTGGGCCGTAAGCTTCCGTTGAACACTAAGCTTCAGATGTGGCGCTTGAGGAGGTGGCAGATAAGGTCGCGTGTTCACTCCTCAATTGATAGGAACCTCGCCCAAGCCATGACTGAGATTGACCGCTTATCTGATAAGCTCGCTATTCCATCGGCGGTTAAGGAGAGGGCTGCTATAATATATCGGAAGGCCCTCGACCAGGGTCTTGTGAGGGGTAGGTCTATAGCTGCGATAGCTGCAGCCTCACTGTATGCTGCTTGTAGGCTAACTGGCACTCCTAGAAACCTTAAGGAGATAGCTGAAGCAAGCCTTGTCAGTAGGAAGGATGTCGCCCGATGTTATAGGCTTCTACTGCGTGAGCTGGATCTAACTATGCCCATAGCCGATCCAGCAGTATACCTCTCAAAGATCGCTGAGAGGGCTGGGATATCTGGGCATATTCAGGCGAATGCCCTAAAAATATTGAATGAGGCTAAGCGTAGGCATATTTCAGCTGGTAAGGACCCGATGGGTTTGGCTGCTGCAGCCCTCTATATAGCGGCCTATCTGGCTGGTGAGAAGAGGACTCAGAAGGAGATTGCTGACGCCGCTGGTGTGACGGAGGTTACCGTTAGGAACCGCTATAAGACTCTGAAGAGACAGTTACATCTAGAGATACCGGATTAGCCGGGATCTTTTCCCTTCCGCTCTTCTTTTTCATATACCTCTAGGATTATTGGTCCAGTGTAGCCGCAGTCTCTACATATATATCTTTTCGGCATCAGCCAAGAGTCGAATTTGCTTGATAGTTCGATGTTTGGACTTTCGCATCTCGGGCAGAGTAGGATTTTGCTTCTATCTGGCGGGCTCCACTTTATCTTTCTGAGCAGTTCGCCCAATATTCCCAAGTCTATTGCACTTCAATATTCTCTTTTGGATAACCCATCTGGATTAGGAACTGGTATACTTTCTCCCTCTGATCTCCTTGGAGCATTATTTGCCCATTCTTTGCTGTGCCGCCGCACGCACAGTAGGCTTTCATCTTCTGTGCCAGTCTGCTTAGGTCTACGTCTTTACTATCTAAGCCCTCAACTAGGGTCATTGCCCTCTTAAACTTTCTTGTTTCTAGGCGCACCTTAATCTTTAGCTGGTCCTTACTTATCTCTCCACAAACGCATATGTCTTTTGGAAGCCCACATACTGGACAAATATCCACCATTATGTCTATCTTGGCTCCTTAGACAATTTCAGATAATAATTGGTTGTCGGGATATTTAAAAGTTTAGGGAAAAACGAGAGTTATATTTACATGTTTGAGTTTATTAGGGGTTATATTTTCCTTACCATTCTGATCCACTTTCCAATAGATATGGTCTCGTGGAACCCCCTCTTCCTATAAAATTCTTTTGCGTGGAGATTCTCGGCTCCAACCCATAAGCCCATGAGCCTCCTTGCCCTCCTCCTAGCATACTCGATTGCCCTATTGAGCAGTGTGCTCCCTATCCCATGCCCTCTATACTTTGGGTGGACGAAGAGTTCATGGATTTCGCCTAGAACCTCACCCTCAAAGTGGCTGAACCAGTTTGTGTCGCATGCTATGAAGCCTACTGGCTCATCGATCTCAATTATAAGGAAGCCTTCAGGATCCCTAGAGAACAGCCACCTAAAATATTCTCTTATGTCCTCCTCGTCGGTGTAGGCGTATTTCTCGAGCCCCTTATAGGATTCGGCATATATTTTGATGAAAAGGTCCGCGTCCCCCGCCCTCACATTCCTAATATTCACATTAAACTCTTTTTTCTCATGACCTTAAAAGTGTTCCTAGATCTCTGTTCGGCGTCCGTATGGAGGATTAGATACCTCCCTATCTTTTAGAATAGCCTCCTCTCTCCTACTACCGTAATTTTCTGCATGCCGATCATATTGTGGGCATGGGAGAGCAGTCTTCCACCTAGAATATTTTAATGTCCTTAGTATTTTATTTTTGGGTGGGGGTTTATGTTGAGGGTGGACCTAGTTATAAGGGGCTGTATGATTTTGACGATGGGTGAGGCTGGTCTGGTAAGGGATGGAGTTATAGCCGTTAAGGATGGTTTGCTGGCCTATGTTGGCAGAATGATTGAGGCACCATCCTTCGAGGCTGACACCATAATTGATGGATCTGGGAAGATTGCGATGCCCGGCCTAGTAAACTGCCATACGCATGCCGCCATGTCACTGTTTAGAGGGGTTGCTGAGGATAAGCCTTTAGATGTCTGGTTGAGGGAGACTATATGGCCCCTTGAGTCTAAGCTTAGGCGGGAAGATATCTATTATGGGGCCCTACTCAGCTGCATCGAGATGATTAGGAGTGGGACCACATGCTTCTCAGATATGTATTTCCATGAGGATATGGTTGCTAGGGCCGCTATGGAGGCTGGTTTAAGGTGCGTCCTATCCTCTGGCATAATTGATGCTGGACACAAGACCTTGGGGAGGATCCTCCTTAGGGAGGCTGTGAAGATAGCTAGGGAATATCATGGTGTCTCAGATAGGGTATTTGTCATGCTCGGCCCACATGCATTATACTCATGCAGCCTAGATCTCCTTAGAAAGGTTCGTGAGAGGGCTGAGGAGCTTAATGTTGGCGTGCATATTCACCTAGCCGAGTCTGAGCGGGACTCGGCAAATATTAGGAGCATCCATGGGAGGAGCGAGGTTGATCTGCTGGGTGAGGTTGGGCTCCTAGGCCCTAGGCTACTGGCCGCGCACTGCATTCATATATCTGATGGGGATATAGTACTCATGGCTAAGCATGGCGTTAAAGTCGCATATAATCCGGTCTCAAACATGAAGCTTGCCTCTGGAATACCGAGAATTAAGGATTTACTTGATGCTGGAGTTGTCGTCGGCCTAGGAACCGATGGCCCCGCAAGCAATAATAGCCTAGACATGTTTGAAACTATGAAGTTTGCAGCCCTACTCCAGAAGGCTAGGTATGGTGATCCAAGGGTTCTTCCAGCTAAGAAGGTTGTCGAGATGGCCACAATAGATGGTGCCAGAGCCCTCGGACTTGATGGGCTAATCGGTTCTCTAGAGGCTGGCAAGAAGGCAGATATAATATTGGTCGACATCAATAAGCCCCACTTAAAGCCAATCCACGATGTTTACGCAGCTCTTGTATACTCGGCGCGCGGAAGCGACGTTGACACAGTTATAGTTGATGGGAGGGTGCTCATGGAGAATAGGCGTGTAAAGACTGTTGATGAGGCGGAGGTTATGAGGCGCGCTGAGGAGAAAGCCTACAACCTCCTAAGCAGAAGGAGCGTTGCGAGGGGAATTGCCAGAAAAATCCTAAAAATATAAGGGGAGGGGTTGATTTAAGCGGGTTCACCACAGAGTGCTGCGATCCGCTTCCAGTTCTCATCAACCCATCTCTGTAAGATCTCGAGCTCATGCTGAAACTCCGGCCTGAATAAATGCCTAAACCTCTCCTGCATCTTTAGGAATTCTGTCAGCGGCTTAGGCTGCGGAACCTTAATATTCAGCTTATATTTGCCCTTCTCAACCTCATATACTGGCCAGTATCGCGTCTGAACAGCTAATCTAGCAACCTCTATGCTCTTGGATGAATCAAATCTCATGCCTAATGGGCATGGTGAAAAGACATGTATAACAGCCGGCCCATTAACTTCCAGTGCCTTCCGAACCTTCGTTATATAATCGTTCCAGTAGGCTGGCGATGCGGTTGCAGCATACTCTATCCCATGAGCAACGCATATCCCTATAAGATCCTTCTTAAACTCCGGCTTGCCCGGAATCTTCTTCCCAGCCGGGCTTGTAGTCGTAGCTGCACCGTGCGGTGTTGCGCCGGAGCGCTGTATTCCAGTATTCATGTAAGCCTCATTATCATAGCATATGTATAGGAAGTCATGGCCCCTCTCAAGTGCGCCTGAAAGGGCTTGGATACCAATGTCGAATGTTCCGCCATCACCAGCAATGGCTATTATGTCAACATGCTTATCCCAAGCCCCCCTCCTCATTAAGGCTTTATATGCGGCTTCTATTCCAGAGGCAACTGCGGCGGCGTTCTCGAATGCTACGTGAACCCATGAAACCTTCCACGATGTGTAGGGGTATATTGTTGATGCGACCTCAACGCATCCGGTTGCATTAACCACAACGGTTGGGCCTCTAAGGGCCTTCATCGTCATCCTCATTATTGTTCCAGCACCGCATCCCGCACATAACCTATGTCCAGAAGTGAAGAGCTCCTCAACCGGTAAATCATGAAGTCTAACCATACTATTCCCTCACCCCCACAAACTTCATATGCTCCTTAACCTTTCCAGTCTCTGCGATCTCAAGCGCCTCATTAAAGATAACCCTTAAGTCACTGGGGGTTATGTCTCTTCCACCTAGACCATATAGGCAGTTGAAGATCTTTATGTCCTTCCCATTTCTATATAGTGTTGCCACGACATCGCTACACAGCGCATTAAATGGCGCGCCGAAGCTGCATGCCCTATCGAGGACTGCTAGAACCTTAACATCTCCGAGAGCCCTAATTAGGTCATCCTCTGGGAATGGTCTATAAACCCATGGCTTTACTACGCCAACCCTCTTCCCCTCCTTTCTAAGCTCCCTCGCAACCGCCTTCGCAGTCCCGGCTGTGCTCCCTAAGCAGACTATTGCCGCCTCAGCATCCTCCATCGCGTAGGATTCTATGAAGCCGTATTTCCGTCCAGATAGGGACTCATACTCCTTATTGACCTCCCGTATTACATTGTAGGCTTCTCTCAATGCCTGTATCTGCTGGAACTTTATCTCAAAGTAGTAATCTGGGAGGCATAGGGCTCCAACAGTTATCGGCTTTGCTGGATCAATAGTTATAAGGGGCCTTCTAGGTGGGAGAAACCTTGAAACCTCATCGTCATCGAGGACATTTACACCCTCCATGGAATGTGATAGTATGAAACCGTCTATGTTTACGCTTACTGGAAGCAAAACCCGCGGGTCCTCGGCTATCTTGAAGGCTTGAATCACCCAATCATAGGCCTCTTGAGCGTTCTCGGCATATATTTGTATCCAACCACAGTCCCTTGAGCCCATCATATCGGAGTGGTCTCCATGAATGTTGAGGGGTGCTGATAGAGCCCTATTCGCAACGCCCATAACTATTGGACACCTCAATCCCGAGGCTATATAGAGCATCTCATGCATTAGGGCTAGGCCTTGACTTGCGGTTGCCGTAAAAACTCTTGCTCCAGTTAGGCTTGCGCCCACACACGCTGACATGGCCGAATGCTCCGACTCGACACATACGAATTCAGCGTTTATCTCACCATTATAGACATATTCGCTTATAACCTCAACCATTATTGTTTGTGGGGTTATTGGATAGGCTGCGACAACATCGACATTACACTGCTTAACTGCATATGCTATGGCTTCATTCCCAGTTAAACCCATCAACCTAGCCATTTTACGTGTTCACCTCCTCTCCTCAACCATGGTTATGCATTTAACTGGGCACTCGTTGGCGCATATCCCACAGCCCTTACAGTAATCATAGTTTACATCAACGTACTTCTCAAGCCTAATTATGGCGGCATCCGGACAGTAAATCCAGCATAAAAGGCAGTTTATGCACCTCTTCTGGTCTATGACTGGCTTAAAGGCTCTCCAATCCCCAGTCTTATATTTCAGTGCCGAGCCAGGCTCAAGCAGATAGCCGCCGATGGGAAGGGACTTCCAACCCAATTTCTTCTCGAATTCGCTCAAACCCCAACAGCCTCCTCATAAGCCCTCTTTATGACGGCAACATTCTTCTCGCCAATTGCTCCGGGAAACCTCTCGAGGATAACCTTGGCCATTGAGTCCATGCTTGCCAGAGGCGCTGCTTTTAGGAGGGCGCCGAGCATAGCCGTATTATATATTGGTCTCCCAAGTATGTCCAGAGCTATCCTCATAGCGTTAACAGTATAAACTTTCGCGTCTGTCACACCTAGACTCTTCTTAACCTCTTCCGGGCTTCTCTCAGAGTGGATTATCATCAGGCCTCCCGGAACCAGGCCTTTAGTGACATCCACGCTGCCGATGAGTGTCGGATCAACCACCACAACAATATGCGGATTATATATTTGGCTGTGGATCACTATTGGCTCATCGGATATTCGCGTGTATCCAGTGACCGGGGCGCCCCTACGTTCCGGACCGAACTCGGGGAAGGCTTGCACATATTTTCCATCCATCAGGGCTGCGTAGGCCAGTAGGCGGCTCACTGTGACTATTCCCTGTCCGCCCCTACCATGCCAGCGGACCTCAATCAACATACTCCATTCAATCCCCCTATAATCGACACGAGACAACTGCAAAATAATTACAACAATAATATAACCTTACCTATAAATAGCCAATTAATCCGAAAACTCGAAATTAAGAAATATGGGGAGGCATAATCTTCACTTTCAAGGAGGGGTTCAATCTTGGATCTAGGCTTAAAGGGGCGGGTCGCCATAGTGACCGGATCCAGCCGGGGGATAGGAAAAGCTATAGCTAGGGGGTTGGCTGAGGAGGGGGCAAGGGTGACCATATGCGCTAGGAATGAAACTGAGTTAGCCAGAGCCGCCGAGGAGATTGCCTCATCAACAAACACGGAGGTTCTCCCGGTCAGGGCCGATTTGAGAAGTAGGGTGGATATTAACCGGCTTGTTGAGGCCACTATAAGCAGGTTTGGGAGAATAGATATCCTAGTCAATAATACTGGTGGCCCACCACCCCTACTATTCCTTGAGACTAGGGAAGAGCATTGGCACGACGCTTTCGAGCAGCTTTTCATGAGCATAGTAAACTGCTGCTATGCGGTCATACCCTACATGAGGCAGCAGAGGTGGGGTAGGATCATAAATATGACCTCATTCGCAGCCAAGCAGCCAGCCGAGAACCTGATACTATCGAACGCTATTAGGGCTGGAATACTAGGCCTAACAAAATCCCTATCAAATGAGTTAGCCGAGTATGGAATCTTAGTCAACGCGGTATGTCCCGGATGGACCCTAACCGAGAGGGTTGAGGAATTAGCGCGGGCTAACGCTGAAAGAACCGGCAGATCGATTAATGACGTCCTAAATGAGTGGGCTAGCCGCATACCTCTAAAGAGGTTGGCTAAGCCCGAGGAAATAGCCAACCTAGTTGTCTTCCTAGCTTCTGAGAGGGCGAGCTATATAACTGGTGCAGTAATACAGGTTGATGGCGGATTCATTAAATCAATAATTTAGTCTCAGTGGGCCCTAAGAAGTATTCGAAAAAGGGCTTGCCTAATCCCCCTCCTTTATAACGACAGCGACCATGGTGCGAGGACTTTAGCCAGCAAGAGAATGATGAATGATGTTGCTGGCACAAGGACATTATCGTCTATTGGCTTGAATTCGAAGTGCTCAACTATCGAGGCGACTGCGCCAGCTAGTATGCCCGCCTGACCGACAATAGATCCAACAACCATCGAGAAGAGAGCCATTGCCAAGTTGCCCCACCACGACTTAGTCCTCCTCTTATAGATCATGTTTCTAACTATGCCTGTTATGGCATCTCCAATCGACATGAAGAGTATCGGTAAGACACCTATCCAGAAGTTCCCGCCAGAGATTAGCCAGCCTAGGGTTAGAATTAACCCCCACATTATACAGAACGAGACCTCATATGCGTTGTCCTCTGTCTGGAACCAGTACATCAGCCTATTACCCCTATGGCAGAATAGAAGGATAGCCGATAGGAGAAGGCTTATGGCTAATGGAAGAATAAATGACTCAAAGAATATTGGGACGAGGAGAGCACATAAACCGCCAGTTAACACATGTATAATCTTCCTATTATAGTAGACGGCAACATTATGCTCAAGCCCCCACCGCCTCATAAAATCATAAAGTCTCTTGGTCAAAACCGCGACTACAAATATGACCCAGGAGAGGAGGATAGATGCTGCCAACAGTTCACTCAAATATACCATGAATATTAATTTTCAATCGAGGGATATTTAACATTTTTATATAAAAGGGGTTCATAGAGTTTTAGAGTTTTCACCATAAACCTTTCCAGCATCGAGACCCCTCATGGGCTGCGCGGAGGCGGAGGAGAGGGGCCGCCGGGATTATAGGGAAGTATACTCAGGCTCCTTGAGACCTTTTCATAGAGCTCTTCATATATTTTGAGCGCCTCCTCCAGCGCACTCTTCATGTTGATCTTCCCCATCTCAACCTCGGCCATAAGCTGCTCAACATAGCGCCTAGTATCCGGTGTAACAAGCCTAAAATCAACGCTGCTCAAGAGATTTATTAGGGCCTCGCCTAGGCTACTCAGGTGGAAGGATCTTCCCTTCTTCTCAGCGTAGCCCCTTTCAACTATTATCTGTGGGTAATCGGCCCTTGTTGCATCAGTCCCTATCGAATGTCTCTCCAAGAGCTTGAGTAGCTCGCTCTCGGTTAGGTGCGGTGGGGGCTTAGTCTTCCGCTCCTCAATATCAACCCTAACCACCATCAGCTTCTCGCCAACATTTAACTGCGGAATCCAGAGAGTATCCTTAGGCTTAAAGTATGGGAATATTTGGTAGAAGCCCTCATCAACAAAGTATTTGCCCGAGGCCTCCATGCTCACACCCCCAACATTAGCGCTCAACCTCCATCTCTTCAGGGCCGCATCCCTACCAACAACATTTGCAAGATAGCGTCTAGCAATATACTCCCAAATCTTACCCCTAATATCTGAGCCCGAATAGTAGGCTGTTGGATATATTGGCGGATGCGCTCCATCATTCCTGCGCCCATCCCTAGGACCATAAGAGGATAGATCAATATGTTTGCCGAGTGGAGTCTGAGAGAGCATGGCCAAAATAGACCTATGATCGGTTGTCAGCCACATATCCGTCTCGGTTCTAGGATAGCTTATATATCCGTCGCCATAGAGGGACTCGGCCAAAGCCATAATCTTGGCAGCGCTCAAACCAGTTATCTTGGAGAGATCCTGCAGCATAGAGTCTGTATCTGTTGGTAGAGGCTTACGTTCAACCTCATCCTTCAGCTGAAAGTCCCTAACAGCCGCATATTTAGAGCCCTTAGCCGCAGCATATAGGGCCCGCGCAGCACTAACATCCTTAATCGGCTCACTTGAAACCTTAACCCTAACACCGCGCACATCTAGAAGAGCGGATATTACATAATACTTCTCAGGCCTAAAGTTCCTAATCTCCATCTCCCTCTGATAAACAAACCAGAGGGTTGGCATCTGACATGAACCCCAAGAAATAAGTCTCCCATTAGGATCAAGCCTTCTCGAGAGGGTTAGAAGCCTAGTGTAGGCTGCACCAGTCACTAGGTCAAAGCTATGACGGAAAAGGGCCTTCCAGACCCAACTCCACCTCAAATCTGGCTCGAGAAACTCCCAAGCATGCCTAAGCTCGTTGGGTGTTGCGGCATTAAACCTCATGCGCCCATACCTCGGAAGACCGCCCAAAACCTTCTCAGCGACCAAAAGCACCTCATAAGCTATCAGCTCACCCTCAGGATCGTTATCTGTCGCAAGAACAATCATCCCAGATCCCTTAAGTGCGCCAGCCAAGCTCCTATAGGCCTCTGGATCCCTAACAACCCACTCAGTAGGAGCCCTAAAAAGTTCACGCGGATCAACACTCCTCCAAACCGAGAAACGCTCCGGAAAATCAAGCTCTAATATATGGCCCTTTAGCGCCACAGTCGGTGGGGAAGGTTTTATAGCCGACCGGATTATACGCGCAACAGATGGCTTCTCAGCAACAACAAGCATTGGGGCAAACACCAAATAGGATGGTTTATAGATGCACTTAATAAAGCAGTCTATTATGCCAGAATCACGTCTGTAAGCTTCTAGGGATACTCAAATCATTGAATGGAATGAAGAGGTTGAAAACCAACAAATTCCGAACCCCTAAATGTGATAGTCCAGCCATATAACCCCTCAAAGATCAGGCGCCGCCAACTCTCACCCAAACATGCAGGGAATAAAATAGCATTTTATTCCCACTCTATTGTTGATGGCGGCTTATTTGTTATATCGTAAACAACTCTTACAACTTCTGATATCTCATTGGTTATTCTCGTTGATATTCTCTCCAAGATTTCATATGGGATTTTAGCGAAGCTTGCGGTCATGGCTTCTTTACTCTCAACGATTCTTACGGCGACTACATATCCGTAAGCTCGAGCGTCACCCTTAATGCCGGTTGTCAATGTATTAGTTAGGACCGCAAAATATTGCCATAGTCTGCTTTGTAGACCCGCGGACTCTATTTCCTCCCTAACAATCTTATCTGCTTTACGAATAATCTCAACTTTCTCCGGCGTAATCTCGCCAACTATTCTCACTGCTAAACCGGGCCCTGGGAAAGGCTGTCTGAAAACTATTTCTTTAGGTAAACCCAGTCTTCTAGCAACCTCCCTAACCTCATCCTTATATAAATCTTTA
>JAGTQA010000031.1 GCA_018396975.1 Candidatus Bathyarchaeota archaeon
CCTATTCTCCTCGGCTTTCAGCATGGCCTCAACATTCCTAGCCATAAGAATGCCATTCGCAGTGTTCCTGTAAATGTTGTTCCCGCGAGGCTCATAGGGTTTAGGCTCTATTGCAACCCTAATCCCCGGAACAGCGTCCATGGCCTCCGCTAGGCTCGCCTCAAAGTTGTCCCACATAGAATAGAATTCCGTGCCTATTGGATTCTCATATCCATCTATACCTGGCCAGACAATGACGAATTCAACGTCTATCTCCTTAGCGAGCTTCAGGGTCTCTATGGTTCTCTGGAGGGCAAACCTTCTGATTTTCGGGTCTGGATTCGATAGGGAGCCGAACTCAAATATTTTATCATAGAATAGGTTTGGGACAACAGTTATCAGCCTTACACCAGTCTCTTTCTGAAGGCTCTTATATGCATCCAGCAGTTCATAGTTGATCTCATTAGGGTAATGCGCCTCCAAACCGAATGACGAATCAATAATGCCCCGATCATACATCATAGCAACCTTTCTCAGAACATCGTGGATAGTTCCCCTCTCAATGTATGGTTCATGGAACCTTCCACCGCCCGGATAAAAATACCAGACCCCAATCGAAAACTTAGGCTCCAGCCGGAAGCTCTTCAAATGTTTAAGCATCTCCTCCTTACTCCTCCGAATCTTCTGATCACGGAGGTCGATTAACCCCATAATGCACCACCAAACGATTTTTAGGATTGAAGATGTAGATATTGTTTTGCCATCATATCCAGCCTTGCGATCAGCCTTAAGCGCTATACTTTTATATTAGCCTTTCACTCTCTTGAGATTAGATGGTGAATTTGGTTGGGGCTAATCTCGTTTGTAAGGGAGAGTCTTAGGCTGCTTAAGCTTGCGAAGAAGCCGGATAGAAGCGAACTCTGGCTCTCAATAAAAATATGCTTCCTAGGCATACTTATAGTCGGCCTAATAGGCTTCATGATATATATGCTCGCTCACGTAATTAGGCCGCCCATCTAATATTTGGTGAGTGAGGGAAATGAGCGGGGAGGAATCGGCCAGAATCTTCACGATCAGCACGACGGTTGGGCAGGAGAGGAATGTTGCCAAAATCGTGATGGGAAGAGTTGAGGTAAACAACATACCGGTCAAAGCAATCCTCGTGCCCGAAAACCTAAAGGGCTATATTTTTATTGAGGCCGACGGCCCCCACATAGTTGAGCGTGCAGTCGCCAACATAAAGCATGTTAAATCAAGGATACCTGGAGCCTTACCGTTCTCCGAGATTAAAAAGTATATTGCGGTTAAATCGGTTATTGATGAACTGGATATAAATGATATTGTCGAGGTTATTGGGGGGCCATTTAAGGGTATGAGGGCGAAGATAACCGATATAGATAGGGCGAAGGAGGAGGTAACAATAGAGCTGTTTGAGGCGGCATTCACCCTACCAGTCACGGTCCACGCGGACTATGTAAAGCTCGTATCGAAGGTAAGGAGAAGTGAATAGCTATGCCAGTTGAGAAGAGGATCGTGGACTTAGTTATTAGTGGGGGTCAGGCGACCGCAGGCCCACCCATAGGTCCAGCCATAGGACCATTAGGCGTTAACGTTGTTGCGGTAGTGAATAAGATAAATGAGCTGACTAAGGAATATGCTGGAATGAAGGTTCCGGTTAGGGTGATTGTTGACCCGGAGACGAAAACATTTGAGGTTGAGGTTGGCATACCGACGACAGCAGCCCTAATTGTTAAGGAGGCTGGGATACAGAAGGGTTCTGGGAAAACCGGCACTGAGAGGGTTGGCAACCTCTCGATGGCGCAAGTCATAAAGATAGCGCAGATAAAGAGGAGCAAGCTTCTAGCCAAGAGCTTAAAGGCCGCCGTTAAGGAGATTATTGGGAGCTGCGTGAGTATGGGTGTGACGGTTGATGGGAAGGATCCAAAGGCTGTCCTCAGAGAGATTGATGAGGGCAAATATGATAGCATTATTGGAAGCGCCGAGAAGGGGCAGCAACAATAATGTTTTTATCCCAATCATTCATATTCTTCACGTTTCAGAGGCTGAATTGAGAAATGTCCGTGGAAAGGAAGCGTCTGATGGAGGCCCTTAAGGAGCTTAGGGAGAAGACTCCCAAGAGAAACTTTAACCAGTCGATAGAGCTGATCGTAAACCTTCGGGATGTCGACGTAAGTAAGCCCGAGAATAGGATACATGAGACGATTGAGCTACCGCACAAAATAGGGAAGAATATTAGCGTGTGTGTCTTTGCATCTGGGGATGCGGCTTTAAGGGCTAGGAGGGCTGGGGCGGACATGGTTCTAGAAAGGGAGGAGATTGAGAGCCTTATGGGTGACAAGAAGAGGCAGAGGCAAATAGCTAATAAAATAGACTTCTTTATAGCGGCAGCTCCCCTAATGCCCACGGTTGGCAAGGTCTTTGGCGCAATTCTTGGACCTAGAGGCAAGATGCCAACACCCATACCCCCAACAGCAGATATAGAGCGTGAGATAGAGAGGCATAGAAGACTGGTTATAGTTAGAACTAGGGGTCAGCCCGTCCTAAGCTGCCGGGTTGGAACCGAGGATATGAGCGATGAGGAGATAGCTGACAATATTGAGACCGTGCTAAGGAGAATTGAGGGAAAGCTTAAGAGGGGAATCAAGAATATAGCATCAATCTATATTAAGGCGTCAATGGGCCCGCCGGTAAAGATTAGGATGGAGGAGGACTAGAAGGTTGCTGATTGGAGTCCGACGGACACTAATCGAGAAAGCCGAGAAAATCGAGGAGATAAAGAGCCTATTAGGGAGATATCGCACGCTTGGGGTTGCAAGCCTCCATAAGGTTAGGGCGCAACAGCTTCAGGAGATTAGGAGAAAGCTTGAGGGAATAGCTTACCTAAAGGTCTTCAAGAACACCCTTGTTGAGAGGGCCCTTAAAGAGGTTGGAGACGAGGCTGGGGCAGATAAGCTTAAAGAGTATATGCAGGGCTCAAACGTTTACATATTTACAAATTATAACCCCTTCAAGCTCGCCCTAATCCTAGAGAGGAGCAAGGTAAGGGTGCCAGCCAAGGCTGGTGATGTAGCAACTGAGGACATAATTGTTCCAGCAGGCAACACTGGCCTCCCACCCGGCCCAATAATCAGCCAGCTTAATGCTGTTGGAATACCAACGCGTATAGAGAGCGGGAGCGTCTGGGTTAGTAGGGACACGGTTGTTGCAAGGAAGGGTGAGGTTATAAATGAGAGCCTTGCAGCCGCCCTATCAAAACTGGGGATCAAACCAATAGAGCTGGGGCTGTCGCTCAAGGCCATATATGATGAGGGAAGAATCTTATCGGAGGCGGACCTCAAGCTGGATCTTGAAGGCTTCAAGAAGAGTATTGGCGAGGCATATACATATGCCCTAAACCTAGCCCTAAACGCGGCTTATCCAATGCCTGAGACAATAACATTCCTACTGCAGAGAGCCGCGCTTGAGGCTAGGAACCTAGCCCTAAACGCAGGGGTCCTACTACCAGAGATTCTACCTGATCTAATAAGAAGGGCCTATATTGAGGCGCTAGCCCTAGAGGCTAGGGTTAGAGAGAGGCAGCCTAACCTATAAAATCCCAGTTAAACCTTCTCAATTTTTAGGCCCACAATCTTTAGAAGCCTAAGAAGATTCTCTTTATCTGCACCCCTTATACCCTTCCAATCTAGGATAGCCTTCTCAACTGGCTCAACAACCCGGCTCACACACTGCCTTAGCATATACTCGTCTAGGTCTGGTAAAGCGTATTTTGGGATCATGTGCCCAAAGGCCACATCTCCCGATAAGGCCATCCTAGTAAACTTTTCATTATAATGTTGCCCGCCGAGTCCTAAAGCCGCCGGATAAATCCTCTCATTCACAGCCGCGGCCATAGCCCCCCTAGCAACGGCCTCAGCAGCCCTGCTATCACGCCACTGCTCAACCGAGCTGCCCAGCTCAACGAAGATTGCTGGGAGATCAAGCGATGGGCCGTGGTGCGTGCATTCATATGAGACCTCGTAGGGGAGACCCATCTCATCCCGAGCCTTCGCCATCTCTAGGAGGGCGGCCTTCATTGCACTTGCCGGCGATATAGAAACCTTTCTTGGAACCCCACCGAGCATTGCGTCGCCAATATTTCCTGGGGTGTGGACTGATAGGGTTGGGGTTCCGCTCCTACTGCTATGTCTCGATATAAAGATCACCATCCTTAGGTCTTTCGGGTAGGGAAGGCTCTGCGTTTGGACTGGCTCATCATCCACGAATGCCAGCCTAGCCTCCTCGAGATTTCTGAGAGTAAGTGAGTAAGATGGGTTCCCAAACAGTCTCTCGCCAATCTCCCTAAATCCAAACAGCTCAATGAGCTTGCCCGCTATATTTAATCCGGCGATATCAACCTTAGACGCTATGAAGAGTATCATCTTAACCGCCAGTAACTTAAAAAATAGGGTGGGTCATGGAGTCTTTTTGGGCTTACGCCTCCACGAGGGTCTCCGTGCTCCTAACACCCTCTATACTATTTATGACCGTCGTCGCCTTTCGGAGCTTGGCGTAATCCTCTGCTTCTAGGAAGGCAACGATATCGAATCGGCCATATGTTAAGTATGCCTTTCTGACACCCTCAACCTTCCTAATGGCTTCTAGGACAGCCTCCGCCTTTGTTGGAATAACCTTCAGTAATATACATGCGTTAAGCATCAGTATTCCACCTCCACAAGAGTTTCTGTGAAAACGACGCCGCTTAATCGGCTAATTTTTAGGACCGTTGAGGCTAGATCCCTCATATTTTCAACCTCAACATCAGCGACAACATCATATCTGCCGAGAACAGGGAAGACTCTCTTAACACCCTTCACCTGACTTACAGATTTTACAACTTCCTCGAACCTGCCATGCTCAGTCCTTATTAGAACACATGCTGAAACCATACTATCCCTCACAGCCAAAATATAATTTAGGTGGTGGCACTAAATATATTTTCTCCGGAATAGTTTTCGAGCGATATATTTAAATAAAATCATGCATTCTCCTTGTTATTTGCTGAATAGCTGGATGGTTTAGGATGTCAACGGCAACGGGATTTAGGCATATAGTTAGAGTGATAGATAAGGATTTGGATGGGACGAAAACAGTAGTGGACGCTCTAAGTGATATTAAGGGTGTAGGGATAAGGCTAGCCCAGATAATAGCGAGAAGAGTGGGTATCTCTCCCGAGACGAGAATAGGCTACTTACCAGAAGAGAAGATTGAGGAGATAGAAGACTTCATTAGAAGCCTATCTGACCGCAACGTTCCAGATTGGCTCCTAAATAGGCGAAAAGACCTAGAAACTGGAAAAGATAAGCATCTGATCTCCTCAGACATAGATCTACAGGTTAAGGCTGATATTGAGAGGGAGAAGAGCATATGGTCCTGGCGTGGCTACCGCCATGCCTATGGGCTTAAGGTTCGCGGCCAGAGAACTAGGACGACGGGTAGAACTGGTAAGACTGTTGGTGTCTCCAAGAAGAGGAGGTGAGTTTCATGGGCGACCCAAAGAAGCCTAAGAAGAAATATGAGACCCCCAGGTTTCCATGGAGGAGCGATATTCTACAGAACGAGCTTGTTCTACTCGGCCAGTATGGTTTGAGGAATAAGCGTGAGCTCTGGCGCGCCAAGACAATGCTATCAAAGTTCAGGGGCATAGCTAGGTCAATCCTAAGCATGCCAGTTGAGAAGAGGGCCAAGCTTGAGGAGACCCTCCTAGGGAAGTTGAAGCGCTTAGGCATCTTACCGGAGAATGCTGTATTAGATGATGTCCTAGACATGACGGTTGAGGATATTCTAGAGAGGAGACTCCAAACGATAGTTTTTAGGAAGGGGCTGGCTAAAACCCCGCATCAGGCTCGTCAGCTGATAACGCATGGGCATATAGCCGTGAATAATAGAGTCGTTTTCTCACCCAGCTATCTTGTCACTAGGGAGGAAGAGGAGAGCGTAACATATGCCCCAACAAGCCCACTTAATAGGCCTGACCACCCACTAAGGCTAATTATTGAGGCGGCTCCAAAGGCTGGTGGAGGTGAGAGGAGATGAGTAGTAGGAAGGAGGAGAGGTGGGGAGTAGCCCACATATACAGCTCATACAATAATACAATAGTTCATATAACAGACCTATCCGGGGCGGAGACAATAGCAAGGGCATCTGGAGGAATGTTTGTTAAAGCCGATAGGCAGGAATCTTCACCATACGCGGCGATGAGGGCCGCTGCATACGCGGCGCAAATAGCGAAGGATAAGGGGATAACAGCCATACATATAAAGGTTCGTGCACCTGGAGGCTCAGGGCCGAGGACACCGGGTCCGGGGGCTCAGGCGGCTATAAGGGCTCTTGCTAGGGCTGGTTTTAAGATGATTGGACGGATAGAGGAGGTTACCCCGCTCCCACATGATGGAACTAGGCGTAAGGGTGGACGTAGGGGTAGAAGAGTCTAGATGTGGAATAGAAAGGTTGAAATATGTCTCTTAGGTCTTTATGTGGAGACCACCGGGCATAGTGGGATGAGGATAAATTTATGCGCGTGATAATGCTTGAGAGTGATGGTTTAACCGCGCGCTTCATAATCGAGGGCATAAACGCCCCCCTAGCAAACACTCTCAGGAGAATAATCCTCTCGGAAGTCCCAACCATGGCCATAGATGATGTTGTGATATATGAGAACTCTTCAGTTTTAAATGATGAGGTTCTCGCCTTAAGGCTTGGGCTAATCCCGCTCAAAACAGACCTAGACGCCTATAATTTGCCGGAGAAATGTAGTTGTAGAAGCGAGCTCGGATGCCCCCTATGTAGAGCCATTCTAACACTTGACGTTAAAGCGGATAAAGGGATCCGCACAGTCTATTCAGGGGACCTAGTTCCCGAGAACCCAAACATAGCTCCCGTAAGCGATAAGATTCCAATAGTTAAGTTGGCGGCCGGGCAGAGTATAAGGCTTGAGGCCTACGCGAAGCTTGGTAGAGGCAAGGTTCATGCGAAGTGGCAGCCCGTCTCAGCATGCACTTATAGATATAAGCCAATAATTAAGATCGACAATTCACTATGCGATTCATGCGGTAATTGCGTTGAGGTATGTCCTAGAAGGGTTCTCGCGAAGGAAGGGGATAAAATAGTGGTTGCTAGGGAGATGGATTGCATACTATGCACCGACTGCTTAAGGGTCTGCAAGAGGAGGCCCCAGCCGATAACAGTAAGCTGGGATGAGAGCACATTCATATTTTACATTGAGTCGACCGGTGCGCTGCCGGTTGACCGCATAATATTTGAGGCCCTTAAAATATATGAGGAGAAATATTCCGAGTTCATAAATCTACTTGAGGGATTATTAGATGAGTAGAAGAAAGGTTAAGTCCACAAACCCGGAGCTGATAGGTCTCATACGCCTACTCAGAAAGGCTGCCAGGGAGAATAAGGCTAATATATGGAGGGCTGTGGCCGAGCTCCTCTCGAGGTCTAGGAGGAGACGTATAGCCGTTAACGTGAGCCGAATAAATAGGTATACGCAGGAGGGCGATGAGGTGGTTGTTCCAGGAAAGGTTTTGGGTGCGGGCTTAATCAATCACCCAGTTAAGGTTGCGGCCCTAGACTTTTCTGAGTCCGCCCGGCGTAAGATAATTGGGGCCAAGGGAAAATGTTTATCCATACCTGAGCTTATAAAATTGAATCCTAAAGGCTCAAATGTTAAGATAATTGGGTGAATCAGTTGGCAGGCGGGCAGAGAGGTGAGAAAGTAACGATAATAGATGCTAAGGGATTAGTCCTCGGCAGGATGGCTAGTGTGGTTGCTAAGAGGCTCCTTAACGGCGAGAAAATAATTATAGTGAACGCTGGTGAAGCAGTTATATCAGGTGATAGGCTCAGCATAATCCGAAAGGCCCACGAATACCTCCAGATAGGCCATCCGGGAAAGGGGCCCCTACACCCCAGAAGACCGGATAGAATAGTTAAGAGGGCTATACGCGGCATGATACCTTATAAAAGGCCTCGGGGTAGAGAGGCCCTAAAGAGATTGAGGGTTTATGCTGGCGTGCCTGAGGAGCTTAGGGGTATGAGTATGGAGACCATTCCCGAGGCTGATGCTGGAAAGTTGGGGGGCAAGTATATAACGGTCTCCGAGCTATCTCGGGCAATTAGGGGATAAGGGAGGAGGAGGGAATGTCGAGCTCAGCCCACAAGAAGGTTTTGGTTGTAAGCGGGAAGAGGAAGACGGCTATAGCCAAGGCGATTGTTAGACCTGGAATGGGTAGGATACGCATAAATAACATACCGCTTGAGATATATGAGCCTGAGGTTGCACGCCTAAAAATCCTCGAGCCCCTAATAGAGGCTGGAGAGGAAATATGGAAGGGCCTAGACATAAGCGTTAAGGTTAGGGGCGGCGGCTTTATGGGTCAGGCCGAGGCTGCGAGGATGGCGATCGCTAGGGCCCTAGTGAAGTGGACTAAAAGCACAGCCCTTAAAAATGCATTTTTGAGGCTTGATAGAACCCTTATAGCTGGGGATCCTAGGAGGAAGGAGCCTAAGAAGTTTGGTGGTCCGGGTGCTAGGGCTAGAGATCAGAAGAGTTATAGGTAGAATAAGAAATTTAATTTAGGTGAGATGGGAGTATGATAATTCCGGTTAGGTGCTTCACGTGCGGCAAGCTTATAGGTGATAAATGGGAGGAGTTCGCAAGAAGAGTTAAGAGTGGAGAGAGCCCCGGAAAGGTTCTGGACAGTTTAGGCTTAACCCGATACTGTTGTAGGCGGATGCTCCTCTCACACATTGAGATAATAGATGATATAATAAAGTTTTATGCAAGTAGGCCTGACCTAGAGGAGGAAGAGGAATAGTATGTCAACGATAATTGAGGATGTAAAGGCCAGAAAGATCTTTAATAGCCGGGGAGAGGCAACAATAGAGGTTGAGATAACAACTTCTGAGGGCTTTGGCATAGCATCGGCGCCGAGCGGTGCAAGTAAGGGTAAGGCTGAGGCAGTAGCTTATCCACCGGGTGGGGTTGACGAAGCCATAAAGAAGGTTGAGGAGTTAATTGCACCGGAGCTTATAGGGATGAGCGCCGAGGAGCAGGAGGAAATAGACAGCCTCCTACATGAGCTTGATGGAACAAAAAACTTCATGAATATTGGTGGTAATACTGCTTACGCCGTCTCATTAGCTGTGGCGGATGCTGCGGCAAACTCATATAATATGCCACTATTCCAGTATCTGGGCGGGTATTTAGCGTGCCATCTACCATACCCATTAGGGAATGTTCTGGGCGGGGGGAAGCATGCGCTAGGCAAGGTTCCAGACATACAAGAGTTTCTAGTCCTACCAGTTGGCGCACCAACATTCATATCTGCGGCAGAGGCTAATATTAAAGTCCATAGGAGATTAAGAGATCTGCTCATTAAAGTTGATCCATACTTTACTGGTGGTAGAGGTGATGAGGGCGCTTGGGCACCGAACATATCTAATGAGAAGGCTCTTGAGGTTGTTTCGAAGGCATGTGAGGAGGTATCCAGCGAGGTCGGCTTCGAATGTAGGGTCGGCTTAGACATAGCCTCCTCATCCCTCTGGGATCCGGAGAAGCAGCGCTATATCTATGCGAATGAGGGTGTTGAAAGGGATCCGGGCGAGCAGATGGAGTATGTCCTAGACCTGATTAGGAGGTATAGGCTGGTCTATGTTGAGGATCCATTCCACGAGGATGATTTTGAGAGTTTTAGTGAATTGACCTCTAAAGTTAGGGGTTGCCTAATATGCGGCGATGACCTCTTTGTCACGAATGAAGAGCGCTTAAGCACCGGCATATCTAAGGGCTCTGGAAACGCGATAATAATTAAAGTTAATCAGGTTGGAACATTAACCGATGCTTGGAAGACTGTTAAGTTGGCTAAGGAGAGCGGGTATATACCAGTAGTCTCCCATAGATCCGGGGAGACAACAGCATTCCATATAGCGCACTTAGCCGTCGGCTTCGGATGCCCAATAATAAAGACTGGAGTTTTAGGTGGGGAGCGCCTAGCAAAGATTAATGAGCTCATCTATATTGAGGAGCTTCTGGGCGAGAAGGCCAAGATGGCTAGGCTAAGAATTTAGGGGATGGGTGGATTGGCATCAAAGGAGAAGTCTGAGAGCGATGCTGGGGCAATAACAGAGGCCCTACTACTACCGCAAGACATCCTACTCTCGGCCGGAGTACATATTGGGACAAAGATTAAGACTAGGGACATGGAGCCCTTCATATATAAGGTTAGGGGAGATGGACTCTTTGTCCTAGACATAAAGAAGATCGATGAGCGGATAAGGGTCGCCGCCAAGTTCCTAAGCAGGTTTGAGCCGCCAAAGGTTGCGGCAACCGCGGTTAGGTTATACGCTAGGGAGCCGGTCTCAAAATTCTGTGAGGTTACTGGGGCAACTCCAGTTATCGGCCGCTTCATACCCGGCCTACTGCTAAACCCACTCTATCCCGGGAGGATTGAGCCGGATGTTGTATTGGTCTCGGATCCGAGGGCTGATGCCCAAGCAATTAGGGAGGCAACTAAGATTGGCATTCCAGTAGTGGCCCTATGCAGCACAGACAATGACTTCACAAACGTGGATCTAGTCATACCCACAAACAATAAGGGTAGGAGGGCCCTAGCCGTCATATACTGGCTCCTAGCAAGACAAATTCTTAGAGAGAGGGGCGAACTTTCACCGGACGGAGACCTACCAATACCAATAGATGAGTTCGAGGTTAAGCTCGCAGAGAAGACTCAGCAGCAGGAAGAGCAACGCGATAAATAACCTCCAGTTAATATTTTATATCCCATTTTAGAAGAGTCTATTTTGGAGTGTTGGGGGAGGAGATGATTTGTCAGCTAAAGTTAGATATGCAAGGTATGCTGGGAGCTTTTATGCCGGTTCCAGGGAGTCTCTGAGGAGGCAGATTGAGGAGTGCTTCACCCATAGGTTTGGGCCCGGTGGCCTCCCAAAGGTCTCTGAGGATGGGCCTAGAAGGATAATTGGGCTTGTTTGCCCACATGCTGGATACATGTATTCTGGGCCTGTTGCGGCAAATGCCTATTACAGGCTAGCCCTAGACGGGAGGGTTGATATATTCGTGATTCTAGGCCCAAACCATCAGGGAATTGGGAGTGGGGTTGCGATTATGGATCGCGGTGTCTGGCGAACACCGCTCGGCGATGTTGAGATTGATCCTGAAACGGCTAGGGAGATTCTCCGCCACTCGACAATAATTGATGTTGACGATTCAGCCCACTTATATGAGCACTCAATAGAGGTCCAGATACCATTCCTACAGTATGTTTATGGTCAGACATTCAAGTTCGTCCCAATATGCTTCCTAATGCAGGATCTTGAGACCAGCCGCGATGTTGGGCAGGCCCTAGCTGAGGCGCTTAGGGGTAAGAACGCCGTTATAATAGCTTCGACGGACCTAACACATTACGAGCCCCATAAGAGGGCGAGTGAGAAGGATAGGGAGGCAATAGACGCCATACTCAAGCTTGATGAGGAACTATTCTATTCGGTTATTGAGTCTAGGAATGTAACGGCATGCGGGTATGGGCCGGTTGCAGCCCTAATAGCCGCGGCAAAGAAGCTCGGTGCGAATAGGGCTGAGCTGCTAAGCTATAAGACTAGCGGTGATATAACAGGAGACCTATCGGCTGTGGTTGGCTATGCCGCCATAGCGTTAAGTGGGTAGTGGGCGTGGCCCCTCTTGAAGTCCATATCTAGGGCTTCGGCGCCAGCTAAGGTTATCTTATTTGGCGAGCACTTCGTCGTATATGATAGGCCAGCCATAGTTATGGCCATAGATAGAAGGGCATATGTAACCGCAAGGATTGGGAGGGAAAAGAACCTAATAGTTGTTAGGTCTAGGGCGATGAATGCATCCGGAGCATACACGATTAGCGGCGAATACCATCCGATCGAGGGGGGATTGGAGAACAAGACAAAATTCAAGCCAATCTATATGATTGCAAGGAGAATCCTAGCCATGTCCGGGGAGGAAACTGGCATAGAGATTGAAGTCGACTCAACGATTCCAATCGCCGCTGGACTAGGCTCATCTGCCGCCGTGGCCGTCGCATCCGCCGCTGCCATAGGCAACCTCCTAAAAGTGAAACTTTCACAGGACGAGATTTTTAGGCTGGCGCTTGAGGCTGAGAGGATTGTTCATGTGAACCCATCCGGCGTCGACCCAGCAATCTCAACTTATGGTGGAACCCTAATTTATCGTAGGAGTGAGGGGATAAGGCGGCTGGAGGTTAATGTTGATCTACCGCTTATAATCGGCGACACATGCATTGAGCGTGTGACTGGTGATATGGTCTCCCATGTTGGCGGGTTAAGGGGGAGATATCCGAGCATAATTGATAGGATTATGGATGCTGGGGAAGCCATTGTAAATTTGGGCGCGGAGGCCCTTAGGGAAGGAAACCTAAAGGTTCTAGGCGACCTAATGAACATAAACCATGCACTCTTATGCGCTCTAGGGGTCTCAAACGATGCTATTGAGAGACTTATTGGCGCTGCTAGGAGGGCCGGTGCATTGGGCGCTAAATTGACTGGCGCTGGGGGTGGGGGATGCATTATCGCACTATCCGAGCCCGGTAATGTTGATCGGGTTGCTGAGGCCATAAAGCACGCTGGTGGAGAATCTTTTGTGACTGGTAGGGCCATGGAAGGTGTTAGGATTGAGGAGTAAACCCATAATACTTAAGCTGGGCGGCTCCGTCATAACGGTTAAGGATAAACCCCTAACACCAAACATGCCGGCCATAAGGCGTCTAGCAAGGGAGATAGCTGAATCGCAAGCATCACCCCTAATAATAGTTCATGGCGGAGGAAGTTACGGCCATCCCATAGCAGCAGAGTATAAAATTAAAGAGGGCTTTAAGAGTAAGAGCCAAATGGCCGGCTTCTCCAAAACACATAATGCCATGATATCCCTAAACATGCTCGTTGTTGAGGCATTGCTTGATGAGGGGCTTCCATCCATCAGTCTAGCCCCATCATCATTTATAATCGCTAGGCGCGGCAGAATCCAAAACCTTTATGTAGATGTTGTTGAGCATTCGGTTGGGCTAGGCTTCATCCCAGTCCTATATGGTGATGCAGTCTTAGACTATGATATGGGCTTCACGATACTTTCGGGGGATCAAATTGCCTCCAGACTAGCGATCGATTTGGCCGCTGAGAAGATAATTGTTGGGGTTGATGTGGATGGGCTTTATACGGCTGACCCAAAAGTTGATAGAGGAGCAAATCTGATAACATATGTCACGGTTAGGGATTTGGAGGGGATCATGGGCGGCGTTGGTGGGTCTAAATATATTGATGTGACCGGGGGGATGAGGGGAAAAATTTTTGAACTGATCGAGCCAATTATGAATGGTATTGAGGTGCTCATTTTAAACGCCTCAAAGCCGGGTAACGTTTACAGAGCCCTAAAGGGAGAAGAGGTTATTGGAACGAGAATCGTTAGGGGTTAGGGAGCGGATCAGTCAAGTAGAGAATAGAAAGAATGAGCATATAAGAATCTGCCTCAATAGAGATGTCGAAGCAAAGAACGTGAGAACGGGCTTCGAGGATATATTTCTCATACATAAGGCCCTCCCGGAGATAAACCTACGCGACGTGAAGACCGATACCATATTCCTCAACCACAGGTTCTCAGCCCCAATAATAGTTGAGGGCATGACCGGCGGGACAGAGAGGGCCATGGAAATTAATGCGGCGATCGCACAAGCCGTTGAGGAGCTGGAGCTCGGTATGGGTGTTGGAAGTCAGAGGGCTGCCCTAGAAAACCCTAGCCTAGAGAGAACCTATAGGATTGTTAGGGAGAAGGCTCCCAATGCATTTATAATATCTAATGTTGGCGGGCCTCAGATAGCAATGGAATATAATATTGAGGCGATCATACGGGCTGTTGAGATGGTTGAGGCTGATGCACTAGCCATCCACCTAAATCCGCTCCAGGAGGCCGTACAGCCCGAGGGTGAAACGGTTTATGCCGGAATAATAGATAAGATAGGGAGAATTGTCGATGGTGTGAATGTGCCGGTCATAGTTAAGGAGACTGGCGCCGGCATATCAGCTGAGGTTGCCAGAATGCTTGAGGCGGCTGGGGTTGCATGCATAGATGTGGCTGGTGCTGGCGGAACAAGCTGGGCTGCAGTCGAATATTACAGGGCTATTGAGCATGGTGACGATTACGGTAGGGACCTAGGGCTAATGCTCTGGGACTGGGGCATACCGACAGCCGTAAGCCTAGTTGAGGTTGTACAATCAGTTAAACTCCCAGTAATAGCGTCGGGGGGTTTGAGAACCGGCCTAGACATAGCGAAGTCCATAGCATTAGGCGCGTCGATGGCTGGGATAGCCCGCCCAATCCTCATATCGGCGTCTAGGGGGTATGGGGAGGTGAAGAGAGCATTATCCACCCTCATTAATCAGCTAAGAAATGTTATGTTCCTTGTTGGGGCAGACTCAATAGAAAGGTTGAAGAGAACGCCCCTAGTAATATTGGGGAGGACCGCGGAGTGGCTTAGGATGAGGGGGTTCAGTATAGAAGCATATGCTAGGAGGGGCTAAGGGTTATGAGTCATGTAGAGTCTATCCTAGAGGAGAGGGCTAGGCAGATAAATGCACATATAGAAAAGTATATACCGAGAAAGTTCACTGAGGAATCCCTACTATTTAAGATTATACGGCCAAGGTATAGGCTGGATTTTGAGGCGCTGAATAGGGCTGTAAGCGAACCCTTATGGGAGTTTCTCGATAGGGGTGGTAAGCGCTGGCGCCCAACACTATTCCTACTGGTATATGAGGCTTTAGGTGGGGAGAATGCTGATGCACTGGACCTAGCAATAATACCTGAGGTTATCCATAATGGAACACTCATAGCCGATGACATAGAGGACTCCTCGGAGATGAGGAGGGGTAAGCCATGCACATACAAGATCTTCGGGGTTGACATAGCAATAAACCTCTCTCAAGCCATGTATTTCCTACCAATGATAGTTTTAAGTGAGAAGGGGGATAGGATACCGGCCGATAGGGCTAGGCGAATATATGAGATATACGTGCAGGAGATGATTAACCTAAGTCTCGGCCAAGCAATAGATATAGCATGGCATAGGGGTCTGGTGAGAGCCGAGGATCTAACTGAGGAGCATTATCTGCAGATGTGCGCATATAAGACTGGAACGCTCGCTAGGATGGCTGCTAAGATGGCTGCGGCGCTCGCCGGCGCAAACGATGATGTCATCGAGAAGATGGGTAGGTTCGCTGAGTCGCTTGGCATAGCCTTCCAGATCCAAGATGACATACTAGATATTGTTGGCGAGGAGTTCGCTAAGGGGAAGGGCGGCATAGGGATGGACATAACCGAGGGTAAGCTAACCCTGATGGTGATATATACGCTACAGAGGGCCAGCCAGGACGATAGGAATGAGTTACTGAGAATACTGAGCATGCATACTAGGGATGAAGACCTAAAGATGAGGGCTATTGGGATAATGAAGAAGTATGGCGCCGTTGAGTATGCTAAGGAGGTTGCCTCAAAACTCGTTGAGGAGAGCTGGAGCATAATCGATCCAATACTCCCCACGTCTGAGGCTAAGGAAAAGATTAAGATGCTCGCCGAATACTTAATCCAGAGGAAAATATAGTGGCAGAGCTAGGCTGAAGAGGCTGCTGGAATATTGGGCGCGCAGATAAGGGATCTGGAGGCTATAAAGGACATTATAAGGAGGCTCGCCCTACTAAACGCCATCTCCTATGGTGGAAAGGCCCAGAGTAAGCCGGTTATGGGTAAACTGCTGGGCGAGAGACCGGACCTAAGGGCTTTCGCTAAGGAAATAGCTAGCCTAGTCGATAAGGTGGTGCAAGAGGTCAATAGCATGTCTCTTGAGGAGCAGATGAACACATTGAAGACCCTATGGCCCGAGGCCCTAGCTATGACTAAAGAGAAAGGTAAGGTTGAGGGTGAGAGGGCTCTCCCACCACTGCCAAACGTTGAGAAGTATGGCCGCGTCGTTACACGGTTCGCACCCAACCCGGACTGCGTCCTCCACCTAGGCTCTGCACGCGCAATCATACTAAGCCATGAGTATGCTAGGATGTATAATGGGCGCTTCATACTAAGGTTTGAGGATACTGATCCAAGATTGAAGAAGTCCTCCCTACAGTTTATGGATTTAATTAGGGAGGATATGGAGTGGCTTGGGTGCGTGCCCGATGAGGAGTATATTCAGAGTGATAGGATCGAGATTTATTATGAGTATGCTGAGAGACTGATTAAGGATGGATACGCATATATATGTACATGTAAGCCCGAGGAGTCACGCGCAAAAATAATGTTTGGTGAACCATGCCCCTGCAGAGAACTCCCCCCAGAGGAGAACTTGCGCCGCTGGGAGGCTATGCTGAGCGGATTATATGCTGAGGGCGAGGCAGTGATGCGCATAAAAACTGATCTGAAGCATCCTAATCCGGCAATTAGGGATTGGCCGGCCTTCCGGGTGATAGACACAAAGAAGTATCCGCATCCGAGGGTTGGATCAAAGTATCGAGTCTGGCCCCTATATAATTTTGCCTGCGGAATAGACGACCACCTAATGGGCATAACACATATTATACGTGGGAAGGAGCACTTAACGAACCAAGAGAGGCAGAAATATTTGTATCGCTATCTCGGCTGGGAGTATCCGGAGGCAATCCATTATGGAAGGCTTAAGATTGAGGGTGCATCGCTCAGTAAGTCCAAGATTGTTCGCGGGGTTAGAGAGGGCCTATATACTGGCTGGGATGACCCCCGCCTAGCAACATTCTTAGCGCTTAAGCGTAGGGGTATAAGGCCCGAGGCGATAAGGAGACTTATACTTGATATAGGCCCTAGGCCGGCTGACATAACCCTCAGCTGGGACAACCTATACGCGCATAATAGAAAGATAGTTGATCCAATAGCCGACAGATTCTTTTTCATATGGGATCCAGTGAAATTAATTGTTGATGGGGTTGAGAGACCCATTACTGTTAATATACCATTACACCCAGACCATCCGGAGAGAGGTAAAAGAACATTTAACATTAGACCAGTAAATGGCGTAGCAACACTATTGATTTCAGGTAGGGATGCGGAGCGCCTCCAACCCGGCACAATAGTACGCCTAATGGAGCTATTTAACATAACGGTTAGAGGCGTGTATGGGGATAGCGTGCGGGCATCATTCCATAGTGAGCCATATATTGAGGCAAAAAAGGTTGGAGCTCAGTTAATTCATTGGCTCCCGGAAGGCGAATGTTTAGAATGTAATGTTATAATGCCTGACAACTCAATCATAAATGGTTTAGTTGAGAAATCCATTAGGATGGCCCATCCGGATAAAATTGTGCAGTTTGAGCGCTTTGGATTCGCTAGAATTGACTCCCTCGGCGAGAAGATCGTGGCCTACTTCGCCCACAAATAGATTAAAATCACAAACCTAATATTTCCGCCAGCTATACCTGTGTATAAGACGGTGAGGGTAGGAGGGGGTCGGAATTGAAGATAGCCCTATGCGGCTATTTAGGTTCGGGATGCACGGAGGTCGCCGAGATACTGGCCGGAAAACTAGGGCTAGAAGTAATAAATACGAGCAGAATTCTTACGATGATAAGGGACTTTGAGTCTCTGAGCAGATCCGGTGAGGTCGACCTAGACCTACTCATAAAGAATAAACTTGACGAGATACTGCAGAGAGACAACGTGATAGTTGAGGGTAGGTCAGCATTCTTCTTACTCGACAGGAAGGATGTTATAAAAATATTTCTGAATGCATCCCTTGAAGAGCGGGTTAGGCATGTTGCAAGCAGAAGGGGCATACCATTAGATGAGGCACGCGATGATGTTGAGAGGAGCGATAGGGATCGAAACGGAATACTCCAGAGGTTCTTTAAGAAGGATAGGATTGATCCCTCAGACTTCGACTTCTCGGTGAAGACGAACTCGAAAACATTTGCAAGGGTAGCTGACATAATAGCTGATGTCGTAAATAGCCTAAAATAGCCCATAGCAATATAATGTTAGACCTCAAGGAAGATACCCCAACAACCCCACAATATTCCCCTGGAGGATTCACTGCCATGATCATTAGCATACCCTATGGGAGAGTTTTTGTCAGCCTAGAACTTCCAAGCGAGAAAGTGCTGGCGATCTTACAGCCCTCAGAGCTCCGGGGGGTGGATGATGGAGCCAATCTGGTGAGGGAGGCGTTGGGTAAACCTTTTGGAGGCTATCCACTCTCCCGCATGGCCTTGGGTAAAGAGAAGGCATGTATTGTGGTGAGCGATTATACTAGGGCAACTCCGAACAATATCCTCCTTCCACCAATAATTGAGGAGCTTGAGGATGCCGGCTTAAGAGCAGATAATATAAGGATTTTGGTGGCTTACGGCCTACATAAGCCGGCCTCCGAAAGCGAAATTAGGGAGTTTTTGGGTGGAGAAATCCCTAGGGAGATTGAGATTGTAAACCATGATGCTACAGATGAGAGTAGCCTAGTTTATCTTGGTATGACATCTTTTGGAACAAGGGTTTCGGTAAACCGTCTAGTTGTTGAATCGGATCTACTAGTTCTCACGGGGCTGATCGAACCCCACTTCTTCGCTGGCTATAGTGGTGGGAGAAAGGCCATTCTACCCGGAGTGTCAGGTAGAGAGGCCATATTCAACAATCACAGCTTTAAAATGATCATGCATCCCCTTTCAAGGTATGGTGTGCTAGATGGAAATCCAATACATGAGGACATGGTTGAAGCCGCTAAAATGGTTAATGTTCCGAAATATCTGGTTAATGTTGTGATTGATAGGATGCATAGGATAGCTGGGGCCTTCACTGGCGACATATTTGAGGCCCATTTGGAGGGAGTTAAATTTTTGGATAGACATGTCAAGATAAAACCGCCCTCGAAAGCGGATATTGTGATAACAAGTAACGGTGGATATCCGCTCGATAGAGATCTTTATCAGACGGTTAAGGGCATGGCAACCGGAGAACTCGTTGTTAGGAAGGGGGGCGCGATCGTCGTATTCGCGGAATGCATTGATGGGATAGGTAGGGGGCATGAGGAGTTTTATAGGCTTATGGTTGAGGCTAAAGCACCAGAGGAGGTTCTGGAGAGGATAAGGCGTGAGGAGCCGATTAAGGATCAGTGGGAGGCGCAGATACTCGCAAGAATACTAATTAATGCCAAGGTAATCCTTGTAACAAAGAATATTAAGCATAGTATAATTGAGGAGATGCACATGATTCCAGCCTCAAGCCCCGAGGAAGCTCTCGAGGAGGCGTATCGTGTTACTGGCAAAGACTCTAAGATTATTGTTATCCCAGAAGGCCCATACACTATACCCGATGTTAGAGGCTGAAATTTTGCTCTTTGCTTTTAAATTGAACCGTAACATATATAGGCAAATTCTCTATAGTTTTAGGGTTAAATGGATGAAACTGAGACAGAAGTTGATGAGGTTGAGTGGTTGATATGCCGAAACCATTTTATGTTAAGTTTGAGGTCCCGAGTGAGGTGGCGAATGCAACGTATGAGGCCGTGCAGATAGCTTCGAGAACCGGTAAGGTTCGTAGGGGGACAAATGAAACCACTAAGGCTGTGGAGAGAGGGTTGGCTAAGCTCGTGGTCATCGCTGAGGATGTTGATCCACCAGAGGTTGTCGCACACCTCCCACTATTATGCGATGAGCGGAAGATCCCATACACCTATGTTCCCAGCAAGGCTAAGCTAGGCTCAGCCGCTGGAATAGAGGTTTCAGCCGCATCAGTATGTATAATAGAGCCTGGAGAGGCTGCTGATCTCATTAAGGAAATCGTGAGTAGGGTTCAGAAGATTAGGGGAGGCTAATAGTCCTTGAGTCAGAGGGAGACAAGGGAGTCTAAGGAGTCTGGTGAGGAGATCCTAACGCCGGCCGAGGTTATCCAGATAATTGGAAGGACCGGAGCCACCGGTGAGATAGAGCAGGTTAGGGTTCGCATACTTGAGGGTCCGGATAAGGGCAGGATAATAACGAGAAATGTTAAGGGGCCGGTGAGACTAGGCGACATATTAATGTTGAGGGAGACTGAGAGGGAGGCAAGGAAGATAAAGTAAGACTAAGCATTTTTAGCGTAGGGGATGCGTGAATGCCTAAGCCTAGAAGATGCTCCTTCTGTGGAAACGAGTTTAATCCCGGAACAGGAATAATGTATGTTAATAATGATGGTTCAATCTTATGGTTCTGCTCAAGCAAATGTAGGAAGAACTCTCTAATTCTAGGGCGCGACCCACGCAAACTTAAATGGACAGCTTACTATGGACAGCAGGAGAGGGCGAGGAGGGAAAAAGCCTCAGCGGTCAGGGCCTAAATGCCTTTACCAGCCTAGAAGATTGGCGGCACAAAGACTGTTAAGATTGTTAAGGGCTCAATAACTTCTAATAAACTGTGCTTTACGCCTCTGGGAACATACGTAAAAGTCCCTTCAACAATCTCTTTCTCACCTAAGCCCTCAATAAACATTATACCCCTACCCCTAATACAATATTCTATCTGGTCACTCTCAACATGCGCATGTAACTCAATCTTTCTGCCTTTATCGAGCATAGCTAACCTAACACTTGCCGTTGGCGCCTCACTCTTGGATAGGAAGACTTTCACTGGGAATGGCATATCGCTTCTAAACGCCACATCCCGCTCATATCGAACTATGGGCTTCAACACCAAACCACCCTCCACAACAATTAAACTTAAGAAAATTATGAGCCAAACTTATAATTTTTAAGAAATTATCGTGGGCGCTTTGTGTTCCACGTGACTAACACCCAGCCTCACAGACGAGCGGTCTTCGCTCCCCTCAGCTGGGCTCTCTCACACGTGGAATCTTAGCGCCCACGCCCGCCGTGTCCCGCATCTGGGTAAACTCTCCCTCATCAAGGGGCTCTTACGCCCATCTCAGTCGAGTCCGTCTCTG
>JAGTQA010000070.1 GCA_018396975.1 Candidatus Bathyarchaeota archaeon
ATATTATATCATCTCCTTTTTCCTAAGCCATTCAAGGTCGTGGGTGAATAAGTATCGTATATCATTTATTCCAGCCTTCATCATGAATAGTCTGTCAACACCCAAGCCCCACGCTAGAACCGGAACATCAATGCCGAGGGGCAAGGTTACCTCGGGACGAAATATTCCGGAGCCCCCGAACTCCATCCAGCCATAACCCTCCTTATAGGCGGATAACTCAACGCTTGGCTCAGTGAATGGAAAATAATCCGGCTTAAATCTAACCTTATCCGCCCCAGCTATATCTATTGCGAACCGCTCAAGTATACCGAGAAGATCACGTAATGTTAAGTCTTCCCCAACAACTATCCCTTCGACCTGATTGAACTCGCTTAGGTGTGTTCTGTCAACTAGCTCCGGCCTATAGCAGCGCGCAATCGCAAAATATTTTCCTGGTATCTCAAGGTCCTCACTAATTAATGTTCTTACGCTTACAGCTGTTGTGTGGCTGCGTAGTATTAGCCTGGCCGCCATGAGGAGCGAGAATGTGTAGCCCCAACCCCTCGAACCCGTCTTCCAACCGCATTCATGAGTCTCCTTAACCTGCTCAAGAAAACGCCTATATGGGGTTAGGTCACCATACTCCGGCTCCTTAACAAGGTATATGTCGTGAATCTCCCTCGCCGGATGGTCTTGAGGCATATAAAGCCCATCACAATTAAAGAAGTTCATCTCAACTATCGGACCATTCATCTCCTTAAAGCCTAAAGCAACAAGCTTCTCGCGCATCTCATCAAGAAACCTTAAGTATGGATGTTTCTTACCAGGCCATACTTGCGGAGCCGGAGCCCCAATATCATATTTCACAAGCTTCTTTTCACGCCACTTCCCCGTAATTATGAGTTCAGGAGTTAGCTGCGTTACCTCCTCAATAACCTCTATGCCCCTCTCGAGAATACTCCAGCCCTCATTCGTTAACTCTATCTCCCTAATAATCTCCTCATGTGCCTCAACTATCTTCCTACCCTTGAGCATCTTATAGGCTTCTCTGAGGTTAGCATCCAAATCTTCAACGACCAATGTTCCGGCCGATTTAAGCATGATGAGAAGCCTCTCATCCGCTCCCAACTCTGGCTCTTTTAGAAGCTTGACTTTCTGCTCCCTTTGATCTATCTTCGCCCAGCCCTTACGTGCGAGCCAGCCTAACGCTATAGCTGCCAAATCAGATTTTATGTGCGCCTTTTTCAGCAGATCGCCTATTGGCGCCTCACCACCCATCTCCATTAGGGTCTTAACCAGCCTCCTCTCTGGCAGTCCACTCTCTGAATACTGCATACCCTCCTCATTAAGTAAGACCCTAGTAGCCCTCCTCTCATGAATCCTCACAAGACTCTTTGCTTCGAGGGATAAGGCAGCCCTCATAACTGTTGAATGAGCTAGACCGCTGATATCGGCGATCTTATCAACTAAACCTCTCCCATTAAGAGCCTTTAATGCTATGAGAACCCTCCTTTCATTTTCACGCAGATCCACAGCGTCCCACTCTCCTAAATAGCCGCGGAACCATGACCGCTGGGTTTCTAATGTTTTCAGCATCCAATACTTAACCTTTCAAGCACAAATGCTACTAATATTTTTTTCTTGGCTAGAACCATGCCTCTAAGGTCCTCTTCCCCCTAGCCCTCCTCATGCCCTCAATAGCCTTCTCCAGGGCCTTACGAACCCTATCCTCCGAAAAATCCTTCTCGCCACATAGGAAGTCTACAACGCCCTCAACATTAGGCTCCTTCCAAGATATACTATAATTGTCTGTGACATTCGGCCGTAGAAAAATCTCCCTAATCTTAGCCGGATCAACCGGAAATTCCGCGTCCTTTATTGCTGGTAGAGCCCTCTCTAAGCTCCCATATGTCTTAATGATCTTCAGGGCGCTCTTCGGACCTATACCTTTAACGCCGTCCGGATTAAAGTCTGTTCCAACAAGTATGCCTATATCAATTAACTGCTCATATGTTATGCCAAGCTCCTTAAGGACGCGCTTCAGCTCAATTATTTCCGGAACAACCTCAACGTAGACATCTTTCCTAGGGAGCTTTCTCTTACCAGAGATAGTCAGGTTTCTAAGTAGGTAGGGTGCGCCAAAGAGTAGGCTGTCATAGTCTTGGCTAGCGCAGAAGTTTGCATCGCCCTTCTTAACTAGGTGGGCTGCTTGAGCCTCGCCTTCTGAGGGGGCCTGAACCCATGGAACACCCATAAGCGTAAGCAAGCGTTTAGCATCCTCAGACATATAATCCTTTAAGTGCGATGTCATCTGAGCATACATGCGTGCCTCCTCAATCCTGCCCTCCCTTAAAGCAGCCTCATACTTCTTTATGGCCTCCTCCTTAACCTTCATCCGCCTCTTAATCTCAGCCTCCTTAAGGGCCGGTGGCATACCATCGAAAACATATACAGGTCTTATTCCCAGCTCGAGTAGATTGCAAGTTCTATAAAATAGGCCGCTTAGGTGACTCGTAACTTTCCCAGTATGATCCATAAGCGGAGTTCCATCCGGCTGCCTAATTATTGCCAGAAACTGATATAATGCGTTATAGGCGTCTATTGCCACGATCTTACCGCTCAAACTGCTTAGGTCGGTTGGTGTTCTTGGAACCAGATCTCCTAAATCAACACCCATTAAAATCAGCTCTCTCCAAGAGAAAATATTTTACATAGATGAATAAAAAATTTAGGCCGCAATTATATTCCGCACTTACCTAAGATTGGAAATTCATCTAATAACTCTTATATCATCAATGCTCCGAAGCCCCATCCTTTCAGATGTCCTAATAACACCATACTCCACCCTTCCCCCCGGAGTTAGAACTACGGCCCTAATCGAATTTAGCCCCATCCCTCTAGCCTTTAATGTCCTTGCGTGCCCATCTAAAATATAATATTTTTCATTGTGCTTAACGCATATTATTGGAACAAGCAGCCTATTTATTGACGCAATCTGCCTCATGCTTACTTGCGGCTGCGTTGGCACAAGACTTTCAATCGGCACACTCTCAACCCTCATATAGAAGGGTATGCCATAAATAGCCTCATAATACCTTAGTAACGTGATTATTTGGCTCCACGCCCTAACTATCGGATCATCTATTGGTGCGGGATCAATCAAAGGCAAGCTCTCTATAGGCCGCTTCGATGGGGCTCGATAGCTCACCTCTTCCGGAAAACGCAGCACATATGAGCCAACCATCTCCTCCATCAGCTTCATCATAACATATGATCTATGGTGGCCGTCAATAATGTAGTATTCGCCACCTTTCCTAACGGTTACTATAGGAACCCTATAACCCTCATCAACAACCTTCATTAATATTAGGGTTAACTTGTCTCTTTCCAGAAACTCCTCTGTGGGGCAGAGTGATCTAACAGGTAGAACTCTAAATTCGACTCCCAACTTCACCCCATAAATCCTCTCAAGACTAACCTTTACACTCTCTATTCTAGCGGGTAAATCCTCCATGGTTGTCAATTCGATCCTGCGCAAAATCTCAACCAGCAACCCTGCTACAAATAACTAATTATAGTTGAGAATATAAGCATAGACCAAGATATAACGTGTTAGAGAGGTGAGGATTTAGGATGGGCCCAAGGGCTATAAAGGATGGGGTTTATTGGGTTGGAGCTATAGACTGGGATAGACGCCTCTTTGACGAGCTAATCCCGCTTCCGGATGGAACAAGCTATAATGCCTACCTAATAGTGAGTGGGGATAGAACCGCGCTGATAGATACTGTTGATTCATCTATGACAAACATTTTATTGCGGAATTTAAGAGAGCTCGATGTTAAGCGAGTAGATTACGTTATTATTAATCATGCTGAGCAGGATCATTCTGGAGCATTACCAGCAATCTTAAACTTGTATTCAGATGCCAAAGTTATTACAACATCAAGATGTAAAGAGATGCTCACAGATCTCCTCCTGATCCCGGAAGATAGGATCTGGACGGTTAAAGATGGTGAGACTATTTCCTTAGGCGATAAAACGCTTGAGTTTATACACTTCCCTTGGGTTCACTGGCCGGAAACCATGCTCACATACCTACGAGAGGACGCTATACTCTTTACATGCGACTTGTTTGGCTCGCACCTTGCAACATCAGATCTATATGCAACGGATGAGATGAAGGTATATGAGGCTGCTAAAAGATACTATGCCGAAATAATGATGCCATTCCGAACAGTAATACAGAGGAATATGGAGAAGATTAGAGGTTTAAGGGTTGATCTTATCGCACCCAGCCACGGTCCTGTCTACCATAAGCCCAAATTCATATTTGAGGCCTATCAAGATTGGGTTTACAATCCCCCAAAGAACCTAGTTATCCTACCCTACATATCAATGCATGGAAGCACAAAAGCTATGGTAGATCACCTAGTTTCCGCCCTCATTAAGAGAGGTGTTGGGGTTCAGCAGTTTAACCTCTCAAGGGCGGACATAGGGAAGCTGGCGGCAGCCCTCGTCGATGCAGCAACAGTTGTCATAGCCTCGCCTACAGTTTTAGGTGGATTACACCCAAAAATCGTCTATGCCGTGCATTTAATAAGCGCATTAAGGCCGAAGGTTATGTTTGCAGCATTAATAGGCTCTTATGGCTGGGGGACAACAGTAGCTCAGCAAATAACCCAAATGCTTTCGCCCCTAAAGATTGAAATTTTAGAGCCTATTCTTGTCAAGGGATATCCTAGAGAGGAGACATTTAAGGCTCTAGAGAGACTTGCGGGGGAGATATTTGAGAGGCATAAAAGGCATGGTCTAATATAGGGATGATACGCTTTTATCCACCCGGCGCCCCGTGGAATGGAACATTACGCCAGATCACATCCCACCAATCTTCCTCAGTTATCGTTTCACCTTTAACCAAAACTTCCAGAATCCTTTTTAGAATCTCATGATGTCTTCTCTCATCTTCCAATATGGCGTTCAGTAGAAGTTTAACCTTCTCGTCCCCTATTGAGGGCAATACTTCATTTATTCTCCTTATGAGATTCGCCTCTATGCGTATATGTTTCTCAACAAGCTCCCTCTGCTCATCTAGCTGCTCTTGGGTTATTGCCGGCATCGTCTTAGTTAGCAACCCCAGAGCTGCCGAATACATTTCACTATGCTTCATAGAGTCAAACGATATTCCCCTTAATGTCTCCCGAATCGCCACATTAGTTATGCTTTCTACACTCTTATTGATCGAATCAACTATCTCCTTCTCTATTTTAATTTGCTCTCTAATAAATTCTAGAAGTTTATTTTCTGGATCCAAACTTCAACCTCTCTCCAATCCGCTCACATCTATTGTTCATAGTCCGCCAATTAAATCTTTCTTATACAGATTAGTCTCTAAAATCTTCCTAACAATTTAAATACACCCGCATGATTTCAGGATATAGTTTTCCAATCGATAAAAGTTTTAACAATCCTTCGCAAATACAATTTATCGGAGAGCAGCGGAGATCATGAGGAATGCAGAGAAGTAGTAGAGAGCGCATCTCGACTGGAGATCGGAACCTTGATCTCTTAATACAGGGAGGTTTTCCGAAAGGCAGTCTAATACTCTTAGCTGGAAATCCTGGTGTTGGAAAAACGGTCTTTAGTGCAAACTTCATCTGTAAGGGCGTTAGGGATTTTGGTGAGGCTGGCATATATGTTTCATTAGCCGAGGATAGAAATGTATTCTATCATAATATTTCAAGCCACTTCGGTATTAATTGTGAGGAATGCGCGAATAAAGACATGTGCATTTTCCTGGATTACGCAACCGTTAAGGAAGAAGGGGTATCCGCGATCCTAGAATCGATGCTTGAAGAGATAATGAGGGTCAATGCTAAGCGCCTAGTAATAGATTCCTTTACGGCTATGGCGCAAGCCTTTAAAGATCCATTTGAGTCTAGAATAGTCCTTCACACAATACTTGGAAAGATCGTTAGAAAAACGGGTTGTACAACGCTGCTCATATGCGAAACCCCCTTTGGAGCAGACATGATATCTAGTGGCATGGAAGAGTTTGTTGCAGATGGCGTAATAGTATTGAGAGCCAATAAGCTAGAGGATAGATTATTTAGGGATTTAGAAATTAAGAAGCTGAGAGGAACATTCGTTAGGGAAAGGGAGATAGCCTTCACTCTTAAGGGAGGATTCAAAGTAATTCCGCCCTTCCAGCCTAAATTCATCGAGAAGCCATTAAAATGTAAGTCCATTCCCAATCCGCCTGGAAAAATCGCAACGGCATCGCCCGAACTAAACTGTATCTTGGGAGGAGGCTTTCTAGCTGGCTCGGTTGCCTTCCTAGAGATCGGTGATAACATTACTTTAGATCAATCCCATCTTAGCATATTACTTCCACTTCAATGGAACGCTATAGGTAATGGACAACCAGTGCTCAGCATCCCCTCACCCGGATTCAACCATAGACTAATATTAGCGCATATGATGCAAGGAGGGTTCTCTGAGGAGGAGCTAAAGCGCTTAGTTAGGTTTGTTGAGCCGAAGTATTTAGGAGGGACTGGTGAGGAGGAGTCTCACATAATTTGTATTGGAGGCAAAAACCCTGATGAGGATTTAGAGACCATTAATAATGAGATTTTTAGATTGAAGCAGGAACATGGAAAGCCGCCATTACTAATATTGAGCGCTAATACATTTCTCTTCTATTATGGTGTGACTTGCTCGCTGAAGATGATATCAACGTTATCTACTGTGATGCGGGAGCACAATTCACTAATGCTTTTACTCCTTAGGCCCAGCTTTGAAAATCTGAACAGAACACTTGGTGCCCTATCCGACACACACCTGAAAATTATTAGAGAGCATGGAGCGGTCTTCCTCTATGGGGTTAAGCCTCGTACACACCTCTACGCCATAGAAATAGATACCCCTCAAGGATACCCAATGCCCAAGCTTACGCCGGTGGTTTAAATGGGAAAGATGGATAATTATGGACCAATACATTTTTGAGGGCTTCAAAATGTATGCCAATAAAAATAGACAGGTGTTTGCGAAAACCATTAGGCATAGTCTGAACGAAATATTAGGCGGCGCGGCTGCTGAAACGCTAATATATTATATTGGCGGGAATAAGGCGCTAGAGGATCCTGATCTCATAATGCGTAGGCTTATGGATGTTTTAGGTGCGGGGGCGAATGCAATATTTAAGTATATGCTAAGGGAGATGGAAAGATCCGCTCAGAAACATGAACCTTAAGCTATTCCCATAATCCTCTTCTTATCCCTAACCCATCTCATCAATATTTCATGAACAAAGTCCACGGTTCTGTCCATAACACTCTCCGGCATGCCGGGTGATACTGGCTCAGAAGATAATTTAACACGGTAATACTCCTCACTTGGACTCTTTATTAGGGTTAGGGCATTCTTTGTCCCCCTCCTATGTTCTGGGGGACCGAAATAATAAGTAAATTTAATCTCCTTTATGAGGTTACCTCTAGCATCCTCTATCTCGGGAATATCTTCGACATTCTCAACTCTCTCAACATAACCAGTTCTCAGCTCATCCAATTTATCTAGGAAATAGCTTATAAAGAACTCTTTCTCGACAGCTAGCACCTTAATAGGCATGCTTAGCTCTCTAGCCTGATAAACCTTAAATATCTCTTCCCTACGCTTCTTAATCTCCTCCTCAGTTCTCTTAACTCTCTTTACTTTCGATGGAGTATAGGCGCTAACTGCCATGGCAGCGGGTCTAGCTGCCGATAAAACGGAAATTACTATGGCTAATGCGAATCCTAGAGCACTCCACCACCATTCAAGCTTCTCCCTAACCATAAGATCCTGACCGAAGAGTATCATGATTCTATAGAATCCGAGTCCAGCTAGATAACCTAAACTGCCGCCAACCATACCCATCACTACGGCCTCGGCTACAAAGGTTAGCCCTATGTGTGTTGGGTTTAGCCCTAACATTGAAAGAACCCTGATTTCCTTACTCCGCTCATAGGCACTGTTAACCATAACCATGCTAACATTTAGGATCACCATAACCATGGGAATAAGCATCTCAGCTACTCCCTTAAACTCAATATAAGAGCCAATATAGTAATAGTAGATGGCGCCTTTTGAGGAGACAAAAACATCATAACCGAATATTGAAACTATTCTCTTAACACTTGCCTCAGTATCGTAGGTGGTGGCGGGCTGGAAAACTATCTCGGCTGGTAGAACGAACTGTCGCGGCTCTTCATATTCTCTACTAATGATCTCATGAATCCTCTCGGCCGTCTCCAAGTTAATTATTGCTACCTCCGTACTATTGCATCTCCTCACAACGTCGCCTTCAAACCTTGATGGACCAAAATAACTGCCGTCAACATCTAGAAGATTTTCATATTTGTCATCGTCGATTAGCCCACTAATTACGAATTCTTCTCTAACCTTAGTATTTAACACCTCCACTAATATTACATCACCAACATTAACTCCAAGGCTCCTTGCCACACTAGAGCTTATGAGAATCTCGCCATAACCGCTCTCACTTAAATATCTGTCGCCAGTAACTACCTCCCTCAATCTTGTGTAAATATCTTCCTTGGTGGGCGATATAGCGATCACACCATAGATGAAATGAGAACTTTTTGTGTTAGGATTTACCAGTCGAATTACTGGATCGATGCTGGGAAGATTCTTTAATCTTATTGAGACATTAACTATTGGCATTATCTCTGAGATCGCAATAATATCTCCGTATCCCAGAGGCAGAAAGAGAAGGGAAGAACCATTAATCATTCTCCTCACTAATATCCCTTCTGAAGAGGGGGTTGCATTAACCCTTTCAGAAATTATACCAAAAACTGTTCCGAAAGATGTTAATGAAGTGAATGCTAAGACCAAAATGCATATAGAGAATATTGTGAAGAAGCCGCGGATTCGCTTACGCTTTATTTGTCGCTTCCCCATGGAAAATATTATTGAAATTGCACTCCTCCAAGAGACCTCGCCTTCCACACTTCTTTCTTTCCAAACACGCGGTATGACAAAAATAATCGTTAGAACTGTGATAAATGAAATTAGGGCTGAAGATGCAAATAATGTGATGTTTTCATCAATTATTACATGAGCCCCTGGATGTATAAAATAGAGCAAAGTCAGGAAAAGAGCATAAAATAATATGCTTGAAATAATCTTCTTTCGCTCGTCCTCAAAAAAGAAGAAGGCTAGAACAATACTGAACACTGCCACCACGGCCGAAAGATAAACGGCATTAGTTTTACTAACTAGGTACTTACTATCCAATATTACCGAGATATACTCCATTTCGCCAAGGGCCTCCCGCAGCATCAGCCAAACCTTCTTAAACTCATCATCAACCTGTGCGCTCTGCAAACGTAATTGAGCATCTCTCACTTTTTGGCTTATGCCTCTAAGCAATCTCATTTCATCAAAAACTGTGAAACCTACTGTCTGTGCATTATGAATCTTACGAGAAATCATGTCGAGGATTGCATCAACATAGTTTAGCCCCCTTCTGAGACTATAATATGATATAGGTTTAATATCTGGCGAACCTCCCACTATAGCATCTCCCTGCAACATTACAAATGGTTGGGAACTATTATCTATATAAAATACTTCTCTACCCATCGCTACACGGCCCCGCTCTTTCATGAAGTAAAAGACATCAACCTCAAGAATGAAGGGTATGTTTGCCGGGGCAATAACCATTTTTCTCGATAAGCCTAACAGAAAGATATCTTGGGGGCTATATTCTCGAATAAATGTGTAATTGGTTTTCTCTATTTCTACAACTTTTATGCTCATATAGCGCTCTTCAAGACTTGACGATTGAACAATATATGGTATGCCCTCAAGCTCGATTAGAGCGCCCGGAATCAAATTTAGAATCAAACTCTTATTTTCTAACTTCTCAAAGTAGATTCTCTTCTCCACTACTGGAGCATACTCTACCCTTTTCGCTTCAAAATCTCCTTTATAGGCATAAAGCCAATAAAAATTCCTGAGTCTAATATGGTTTCCAGAGATGACACATTCGCCATTCTCGTCAGTGAAGTATATATATTTATTAAAGGTTGAGGTATCGAACAGTATTATTGTGGCATTTTCAATCGGTTTATTTGTCACTGCATCTATTATCTTAACATTTATTGAAAGCGAAGTATCAGAAATACCAAGGGTTGGGGAGAGAGATAAGAGGAAGAATGCCATAAGAAATGTAAATAGCAGTTTTCTCATGAGATTTCCTCTCTCGATTTTACAATTTTCTAAAATGATGCGCTTCTTATAAATTTTTAAGATAATAACTCTAATGACCTATAACCTAGAAAGTTTTTATTTTACACTAAACATGTATGATTTGCGGAGAATGAATGTTATGAGCGAAATAACACCTTTTAGACTTCTCATCTCACGTGAAAAGGCAGTAGAAACAGTTTTGGATGCGGTTAAACCAGTAGATAGAGTAGAGCTTGTCCAGATTGAGATGGCCGCTAATAGAGTTTTGGCCAAAAATATTGTAGCCAATATGGATGTCCCACCATTTGATAGAGCCGCTATGGATGGCTATGCCGTGAGAGCAGAGGATACATATGGCGCTTCAGAATTTAGTCCAAAGACCTTGAGACTCGTGGGTGTTTTGCGTGCTGGTGAGTCAACAAATAAGAGTATAGGTCGAGGGGAGTGTATGCGTATAGCTACTGGCTGCCCAATACCGCCGGGGGCGGATGCGATCGTGATGGCTGAGTTTGCAGAGGAGAGTAAAGACGGAAATACAGTTTCGATTTTTAAGGCGGTGCATCCTCTAGAGAATATTTCGCCAAAAGGAGAAGACCTAAAGAAAGGTGAGGTAGTGCTGAGGGAGGGCGATATTTTATCACCAGCTAAAATAGGGGTCCTAGCGGCCCTAGGTCTAAGGAGAGCGCCAGTCTATCAGAAACCCCGTATAGCAATAATTCCAACCGGCATAGAGATTCGTGAACTTGGATTCAAACTTGCTGAAGGACAAGTCTATGATATAAACTCCTACACTCTAGCCTCTTTGCTTATTGAGAATGGGGCTCTTGTAACTAGGGCTCCGATAGTGCCGGATAACCGTGAAGACTTAAAGAATGCCCTTTATCGATTTTTAAATCATGACTTAATAGTCTTCTCCGGTGGGAGTTCTGTTGGAGAAAGGGATATGCTGGCAGATATAATAGAGGAGGAGGGAAAACTGCTCTTCCACGGCGTCCAGATAAAGCCCGGTAAACCAACACTCTTCGGAATAGTTAGAGGGAAACCAGTCCTAGGAATGCCAGGTTACCCAGCTTCTTGTCTAAGCAACGCATACATCTTTCTGGTACCGATGGTGCGTAAAATGGCCAGACTACCTCCTAAAAAGCCGACGATTATTAGGGCTAAGATGGCTAGACGATTTGTTTCCGCTTCCGGACGTGAGCAGTTTCTCCCAGTGAAGATTATTGATGGTAAAGCTTACCCGGTCTTTAAAAAGTCTGGTGACATAACAAGTCTCTCTAAAGCTGACGGATATGTAATTTTACCAGTTAACTTAGATGTTATAGAGGAGGGCGAGGAAGTATCAGTAACTCTCTTTGAATAAGCCCAAAAGATGCCGGACCCACAAAACTCAAGTATTAATGTATTTAAGCATGGAGTTACATTTATTTAGAGGAGATAAGGGCGGAAAATCTAAAATAAGACGCTTTGGTGTAGGTGCTTGGGCAAGAAGAAAGTCATTAGCGAGGAAGAGATGGACGAGCTCGTGCTACCCTCCGGGAATGATGTTTTAGGGATAGCCATGAAACTGCTTGGCTATGACCGTGTGCTGGTTAAGTGCCAAGATGGGCACGAACGTATATGCCGCATAAGGGGGAAGTTAAAACGCAGGTTCTGGATAAGGATTGGTGACGTCGTTCTAGTATCGCCATGGGACTTCCAATACGAGACGCGGGGAGACATAATTTGGCGCTACACCAAAGGGCAGGTGGAACACTTACGTAAGATGGGGCTCTTAACAATCCAGTAATTCAATATGAGAGTGCTTATATATGTCACTTAAGGATAGATTACGGAAAAAACTTGAGCGTGAAGAGAAAACATATGAAACTGAACAATTAATGAAGGAGAAGAGGAGTGAAGAATACGAGGTTCTCGAAGAGGTCTTCGACCGCTCAACCCTTATGACAATATATGAGTTCATGAATAATGGTATAATAAGGGAGATTTATGGCGTCGTTAACTCAGGTAAAGAGTCGCGGATATATTGGGGTTTAGGTCCAAATGGTGAAGAGATTGCAATAAAGATATTCCTAACAGTTTCGGCCGAATTTAGAAGAGGCAGACTGCCCTACATTCTTGGAGACCCAAGATTTAAAAATATTAAGAGGGATTTGAGGAGTCTGGTTTTTCTCTGGACTCAGAAGGAATTTAAAAATTTAAATTTGGCATATGATGCAAAGGTTAGGGTTCCACGCCCAATAGCCGTTAAAAATAATGTGCTCATAATGGAATTTATAGGCAGGAACGGCGTTAGTGCCCCACTTCTTAAAGAGGTTAATCTTAAAAATCCTGAGAGATTCTACCAAAATGTTCTTCTCCACGTTAAGAGACTCTACATAGGGGCTAAATTGGTGCATGGAGACTTAAGTGAATATAATATTATGGTCTGGAGGGGTAGGCCAGTTCTATTCGATTTCTCACAGGCGGTTCCGGTGGAGCATCCCAGCTCAAGCCAATTCCTCATTAGAGATTTAGAAAATATAAATAGATACTTTTTAAAGCTCGGTGTAAACGTAATTGATATTGAGGAGATATATAAGGTGATCACTGGTGACGCAATTATTCGTTAAAATACCTAGGGAAAGAATTGGTGTCCTCATTGGGACAAATGGTAGCGTAAAAGATTACATACAAGAGAAGCTCCCGGTTAAGCTTGATATTGATAGTGAGACCGGAGATGTAACTATAACGCTAAAGAAGGATGCTGAGGATCCATCATTACTCTTTAAAGCTAAGGATATCGTTATGGCTATTGGCAGAGGCTTCTCACCAGAGCGAGCTTTCAGACTGCTTAACGGCGAAGATTATATGCTTGAAATTATCGATTTAAGGGATGTCGTCGGTAAGTCTGAGTCCGATTTAAGAAGGATTAAGGGGCGGATAATTGGGAAGGATGGAAGGACAAGGGAGATAATTGAAGAGATGAGCGGGGCCCTAGTTTCAGTTTATGGTCATACAGTTGCAATAATAGGTGATGTTGAGCAGGTTAGCATAGCTCGGGAGGCAATAAATATGATTATAGGTGGAAGCGAACATGCAACAGTCTACAAATTCCTTCAGAAAAAGAGGCAGGAGCTTAAGAAGAGACGATTTGAGCTCTGGGAGGGAAGCCCTCTATTACCCAGATCTAAGTAAGCATAATAAGAACATATTTTTATCTCTAAGTATAATTTTAGTTAGCGTCCGCAAGCTGGAGTGTGAAGGCAATAAGCCAGACATTTCAAGAGATAAGTCCAGCTGACTTCTTCTATAGGAATAGGGAGATAGCGGGTTTTGCGAATCCAGTTAGGGCTATCTTCTCGGCTATTAGGGAACTCGTTGAGAACTCTTTAGACGCTACGGAGCCAATGGGTATTTTGCCGGATATCTACATAAGGCTATCAAATATGAGTGATGAAGATGAAAACTTCTATGTTTTGAGGGTTAAGGATAATGGTTCAGGTATACCAGCAGATTACGTTCCTTTAGCCTTCTGCCAATTTCTCTTCAGCTCAAAATATAAGCTGAAACAGTCCCGCGGAACCTTTGGTTTAGGTGGAACAATGACCATACTTTATGGTCAAATAACAACTAATAAGCCTGTTAAGGTCATATCGAGTACCGGCCCTCCAAAAATATATGAGTATACCTTAATGATAGACATCCAGCGGAATAGGCCAATAGTTTTAGACAGGCGAATATATGACAATAATGATAAGTGGCATGGGACAATTGTTGAGGTAAACCTTGAGGGCGATTATCCCAAAGCAATGCCTAAGATCCTTGAGTATCTTAAGCAGACGGCTATTGTCAACCCCTACGCGAACATAACATTTGTTGATCCAAGGGGACGATTATACAAGTTTGAGAGGACTGTTGCAAAGCTCCCAAGGCAGCCGAGGGAGACATTACCCCACCCACATGGCATAGATGTTGAAACAGTATATCGCATAATTCGTATAACGCGCTGCAAAACATTGCTTGATTTCATGCAAGAGCATTTTCATAGGGTTGGTAAGCGCACAGCTCAACGCTTCCTAGAATTCGCTGGATTCCCTGAGGACGCGGATCCAAAGAAGCTTAAGCCGGAAGAGGTAGTTAGGCTTGTTCAAGCCATGAAAAACTTTAATGAGTTTCTACCTCCCGATGCTGATTGCCTCTCACCCCTAGGTGAAGATATACTTAAGGCTGGAATATTAAAGGAGCTTGAACCCGAGTTTGTGGCCGTTACCCAGCGCAGTCCATCAGCTTACTCCGGCCATCCATTTATCGTTGAGGTTGGGATAGCTTATGGAGGCAAGATACCGGTGGGCGAAGATCTCATTTTATATAGGTTTGCCAATAAGATCCCCCTAGTTTATGATGAGTCGGGCGACGTCAGCTGGAGGATTATTAAATCGATTAATTGGAGGAATTATGGTTTGATGCCGGGCATGCCATTCGCCGTCCTAGTTCATATATGCAGCACTAAGATTCCATGGAAGACTGTTGGTAAGGAGATGATTGCCGACAGGCCCGAGGTGAGTCGTGAGATTCTTAACGGCATAAGGGATGTTGCGCGCCAGCTGGGCGCCTACTTGTCTAAGAAGGAGAAGGCTAAGTATGAGAAGACGCGCTTATCCATCTTCGCAAAGTATCTTCCCAAAATAGCCGAGTTTTCAGCAAAACTCGCCGGAAAAGAGAAGATACCTGATATAGGTGAACTTTTGAGGAGGGCGAGGAAGATTGAAGAAGATTAGTTTCTCAACTAGGGAGAAGCGCAGGGAGGTCCTTGCAAGGCTTGAGAGGTTTGGTCTCGATCTTTATGAGCAGCTGGAGAAGGGGATCTTTCCTAATATTACCATGCCTAGTAGATCGATAGACAATATATATTATAGTCCAGAACTTAGGCAATATGTTCTAGGCGACAAGAAAATTAAGAGGAGTGCAAGCAATATTAGGCATTTAAGGCCCTTCGCCCAACTTGTTTGGATGGCATTCTTTACACATGAGTTGACACAAAATCAGAAAACCTCGACGCTTAGGGATGTCTTTTATTCAGCACAAGCATACGATATATCCTTCAAAGATCAGGATGAATCTGATGATATAATAACGGACTTAGAGACTATCCTAGGCTGCACAAGAGAGGACTTTAATGTCTTTCCAGAGGAGAGCTCGGCAGTTTTCGGAGACCTAACAATAGAGTACACTATCCCGAACTATGAGGGAAAGCGACTGAACTTAACCTCACACCCGGACGGTGTAATGATAGGCCCAGCGTTGACCTCAGCCGAATTTATAGAAACTAGCGCTGATAAAGTCATAGCTATAGAGAAGGGAGGTCTCTTCACAAGATTTATTGAGGAAAGAGTTCATGAAAGATTTAATGCTATACTGGTCTTCTTGAGGGGGCAAGCGCCCCGCTCAACGAGATACTTTATTCGCAGACTTAATCAGGAGCTCGGCTTGCCAGTCTACATATTTACCGATGCTGATCCCTGGGGTATGCATATAGCTATGGTTATAATCTCCGGCTCCGCGAATGCAGCGCACATAAGAGAGCTAACCACTCCAGATGCTAAGTGGGCCGGTGTTTGGGCATCTGATATAATCAATTATAAGTTGCCGAGCGATAAGCTTGAAGATATAGACGTTAAGCGCCTACATGAGCTTATGCGCGATCCAAGGTATAAGGATGAGCTTTGGCAGAGGGAGATAAATGTGTTCATGAGGATTCAGAGGAAATGTGAGCTTGAGGCATTCTCAAGATACGGCTTAACGCATATAGTGGACAAATATTTACCTCAAAGGCTTAAAGACCTAGAAGACTAAAGGTTTATCTGTGTCCGATGTAAGAGTCAGAGATCTAGCTTGAGTCCCTGAGGTGCTGGATATGAGTAAAGAGAAAAGGACAATTTTAAGCCTAGTGTTTATGGAGAAGATCTCCGGCTTTATGCTGCTGGTAATAGGCGTGGCACTGGCGTATTACGCAAACAACTATATTGAATATCTAGGCGGGATCGGCCCATTCTTTATTATGGCTGGTGTAATATTGGCGATTTTAGGCCTTCTAATGATCATATCTAGGATGGAGTAGTCACTGTTTACCTCCAAAATAAATTCCGTGGGGTTAGCAACTTATTTAAGTATTTTTTCCAGTTCATTCGGCCTATAATATCTTATTCCGTAGGAGAGGGCCCTTCTCCTAGCCTTCTCGGAGATATCTTTTGAGATGAGTACAGGAACAACCGTTACACCTAGCCNAGCAACTTATTTAAGTATTTTTTCCAGTTCATTCGGCCTATAATATCTTATTCCGTAGGAGAGGGCCCTTCTCCTAGCCTTCTCGGAGATATCTTTTGAGATGAGTACAGGAACAACCGTTACACCTAGCCTCTCCCCGAGCAGGTGCCTAATATATTCATCAAAGTCCCTCTTTGTTTGTGTGACGGCTCTAGGACCAGCCGGATTCGAGAGATCCTTAACCTGGACCACTAGAATCAAACCTCCCCTTTCAAGTATAAGGTCCTGAATTCGACTTCCATGCCTCTTTCTAAGCTCAACATTCCAACCATTAGCCCTAGCAACCTCAGCAATATGCTCCTCTAGGCCCAACTAGCCCACCTAAGCAGCATCTAGCCAAAGATAGAGTTAGACACTTAAAAACTTACCGTCCTTTTTAGAAGAAGCCTCAGATACCCCAGGGTCCCTCATCAATCAGGAGAATGGCTTTCGTCATCGGCAAAAATAGTATAATGAAAACCCTTTAAAAATTTGACTCCTCATCAAGTATTACCAACACTTATAGCTGTTCACATAAATACAAAAAAGAGGAAAAGAGCAGGTCATTTAGATCTTCTTCTGAGCAGGACAAGTATGCCTGCTATAATGGCAATTGCAACCACTGGTACAATAACGTTCATTATTGGGAAAGGTTGTTCAAGCGGCGCTAACTGGATTTCGTGGTATATGTGTACTGTTTCAACACATGGAATTATTGTCCCCGGATGATCAAGGCCTTGTGGTCCTGGTGGGAGTTGTCGTTCAGGAAAGCCCCAAGGGCGTTCAAGAGGCCAGTGAATTATTAGGACCATTAAGTTTTTGTCTGATCTAATCGTGTGGAGCCCGGGCTGGGCTAACTGGAAATATCTGTCTGGCTGGAGCCTTGTGGCGAATCCATCAACTTCTATGTTTGCTTCTTCAGCCGCGAATATATAAGTCTCGCAGGTAGCATTTTTGGGCAGATATATCAATGTGTCCTCGTTTGGCCTTACACCAATATAAATTATGCCAGCTCCATAGGCGCTTTCCCTGCCAACACTCTTATATATGTCTCCTTCATGCATAAACATCAGCCACACAGGCTCTTCGCTCTCAACAAATATTGCTTGTGTTCTAGGATCCTCCCTAACCTCAACCTGGAACCTATAACTACTTTCAGGTTCAACGGTGAACTCCTTCAGAATCTTGCGCTCTGTCAAATTATATACCTTCACCTTTGTTCTCTTTAGGGAGAGAATTATGAAGCCGTAGTCCTCATAGGGATCCCAGTACGAACTTGAGAACGTGAGGAAGTATCTTCCAAGAAAGGCACCATTTGCAGATGGAATGGCATAACTAGGATGCGTATCATAATACGAGTGTGGATTACCACTCTGAATCATTATGTATCCCGTTGATTCAATTTTATAGACGTTCCACGGACGGAGCGCAATTCTAACGTATGTATTTACATCAATTGAATATGACCTTGTATCTGAACCATCCTGGTTCGTTACCGTAACTTCGGACTTCTCAAGAGCATATATTATGAATTCTGCAGTCGCACCCGTCGATGCTAGAAGTATGAATTTTTTGCCTACAAATGACCCATCCGTTGCCGGATAATAGGTATGTGGGACTGGTCCCGCTGTAGCATTCACCGGCTCGCTCCCATAGTTCAGCAATAAGACGCATAGAGGCTTATTAGATTCAACTTTGAAAATCGTTCCATTACTCAATACTACGTAATGCTTCTCCATAGTATTTAACATAGCTTGTGACAGGAGCTCTCCAGTTTCCAAGTTGTAGACGTTCACGATTGTAGAGTCCTCCCAAGCTACCATGGCAAGTAACATTGCAGTACCCGGCGTCGTAGAAGTCCAACCACTTGTTCTCGACCAAGAGTACATCCAAAGCCTATTCGGAACCTTACCATAATAAGTATATTTGGTCGTAGCTTTAACAGTTAGCACAGGTACGAAAAGCAAACCAAGAAGGTACAGAAGCACCGATGCTACTATAAGCGCCAAGAGCAGAGACATTAGAAACCTTGAACCATGTAAATTACAGGGCTTCATATTTGACCCATCCATCCTGAGGCTTATCACCTATAGCATCACATACCCAAAATATATGTTTTGTGTAATCTAAGTTTAATCCGAGTTCCTACAAAATTTTGGTAACTTAGAATAGGGCCGCCTTCATAAAATCTCTAAGCTCTTAAATGACCATTCAATGGAATACACTATTCTTTAAAAGGAAAAATTTTTTTATATAACCTGGGAGTAAAAAATTAGGCGGAGGAAAAAATAAGCAAACTCTGAGGGCTACATATGAGTGAAGTAAAAACCGTATTGACCCCAAAACTATGGGCAGCATTAATAGTAGTTTCAATAATTTTCAGTCTACTAGGAGTACTAAGTAACCCCTTTGCACCGAGCTGGGTCTATACTTTGCTCGGCTCCTTCACAGGGCCTCTAGCAGCCCTCTTCATATTGCTACTTATTGCAAAGGCTGTTCCTTCACTAGCAAGAAAACTGACGCCTCAGAGTCTTGCGCTACTTTATTCAGCAGTTGCCATGTCATTAGTATTTAGCTACTTCATGATACCTTATGCAATTATCCATAATCAGCTAGCCGTTCGACAATGGCAGTATGATTGGCATCCAGCTAACAGAGAGGTAACTGGGGTCTTTATATTTGGGCCATTCGTCAGCGATCCAAGTGATCCAATAGTTATCTCAGCATTTGAGGGCAGGGCAGCTGTTCCCTGGGCAGCTTGGGCGTCTTCTCTTGCGTGGTGGATGATCTACACAATATGCTGGCTCATATGGTTTGTCGGCTGGTTCGCTCTATTGGAGGAGCGGTGGATACGAATAGAGAAGCTTCCGTATCCAGCGGCAGATACCGGGACCCTACCCATTCAGCTAATAACTAAGGGGGAGCAGCCTGATCCAAGAATGAAGGTATTTGTGTTAGGTGTTATAATTGGTGCACTGGTGATACTCCCAGTTGTTGGCACCAACCTTACACCAATGTTCCCAGACCTTTATGGATGGGGCAAAGATCCCTACTTATACTTCTTCCTAGGCGTGATGGACTTTGGCCTTCTACCAGCTGGAAAGATTATTCCCGCAATATCCTTCCTGCCCGTTAACCCAATGATCTATGTGCTCTTTTACCTATTCTCGACGAAAATACTATTCTCGATATGGTTCTTCTCGCTCTTCGGTGTACTGATACCAAGCCAAATAGCCTATTACATGGGCTACTATACCGAGATCGCTGAGAAGAGCTGGCGTTTCCACGATTTCTTAAACTTGGAGCCTTTCAGATGGAATGGCATATGGATTGGCTCCTTCATAGGCGTAATCGCCACATGGTTTGTTCTCAACGTATCATATGTTAAGGGGCTCTTTAAGAGGGTGACGCCGCCTGATAAGGCCATCTCCAATATAGCTGGCTGGTTGCTGATCGTCGTTTCAACTGTTATCCTAATAGTTCAGCACTTAATCGTCGGAGTGAGCATCATTGCCTCAATATTGATAATAATTAGCATGTGGCTCCTCTTCATGTCAACAACAAGGGTGTATGGATTCGCAAGTATAGCTGGAACTGCATGGGCTTATCCAATAGACTGGACCCACTTCCCATTCCTAGTAAAGTATCTTTATATACCAGACCCCGGCTTCCGAAACGCCGAGATAGTTACAACACTCAACTTGGCCAACAGATGGACCGGTGAAATTATCGGCGAGAACAACAGGAACTTCGGTGTAGCCTTTGCCGTGCCATTATGCTATAAAGTTGGGTATGATACTGGGACTCATCCTAAGGACATAACGAAAGTGGTCTTAGTTTCAGGCATTATATCAGCGTTGGTAGGGTATCCTGTTGCACTATGGTTCACCTACTACTATGGTATAAACAACTTCCCAATGGGATGTGCCGACTGTTGGTGGCATTGGGTCTTCGCCCAACCATGGGGAAAGATAGACGATCTAGGAATCTCTGCTGGGCCCGATAGGCCACTATGGCCATACATTTTGATTGGCATCGCGCTCACAGCGATTCTTAGCGTACTTAACTTCAGATTTGTCTGGTGGCCTCTAGACCCAGCTGGTGTCGCTGCAGCCCTAGGTGCTGCAGGAACTGGCTGGTTGCTTCCAGCATTAATCGCATGGATCGCTAAAACACTAGTGCTTAGGATGGGTGGAACAAAGCTTAATGATACTGTTGCCATACCCTTCTGTATAGGCTTCTTAGTAGGCTACTGGTTCCTAATGTTCCTAGGAGGAATCGGAGGAATAATCCAGTTCTTCATGCCAAAGTAAAAACATCCTCCC